>VGPA01000152.1 GCA_016875665.1 Chloroflexota bacterium
AGTCCGTGGTTCGCGTTGACCCTGCTTCTGCTGGTGCTGACCGGGGCGACCAGCATCGTGTACCTGACCAGCTCCAGCGCGTTCCTTCAATTTCGCACCGACCCGCACTTCCGCGGACGGGTGATGGGCGTCTTCGTCCTGCTCAAGAGCGGCATCACGCCGATCGGCGCATCGATCACCGGCACCTTCGCGGAGATTTGGGGCATCCGCACGGTATTCGCCCTCGAGGGCGCCCTGTGCGTCGTCGGCGCCCTGGCCGGACTCCTCTACTTCTGGGCCAACCGTGAGCGGGTCGCTGCGCCGGCCGGACTCGCTCCGGGGTAGACGCCGGCGTGCGTCCGCTCCTGCGCTGAGCGGCCGAGGCTCTTCACCTGCCAGGACTGCTAGAGCTGCCGCCCTAGATGAGGGAGCGGCCGGGTGATGGCCAGGAGCACGCGTGCCGCCGCCGGCAGCCGCGGCTCACCCTGAAGTTGCCCCGGCGATCTCCCGTTCGCAACATCGTGCAACCTCCACGCGATCAGCCGAATCGTGGCTGCTCGCCGGAGCTGGTGCGTTGTTCACTTGAGATCGCCGGGGCAACTTCACCGCATCCTTCCCGACCCGTTCGGCGACGCGGTCGCGCTCGTGGTGTGCGGCCTGGCCGTCGGCGCGCTCGCGGCCTGGTGGCGCAACACGCGCCCGCTCTTCGATTCGACGGTCGCGGCAGGCACCTGCCTCTCGCTGATCCTCGCCCCGAGCGCGAGCACCCGCGACCACCTGCTCCTGCTCTTCGTCGCCGCCGTGCTGCTCGAGCATTACGCCCACCGCATGGCGCCGTCCGGGCGCGCGCTCGCGCTCGGTGCATTGGCCGTGGTCTTCGTGGGGGCGCCCTGGGTGGTCCAGGGCGTGGCGATGCTCCGCGGGGACGAAGCGCTGTCGGTCGTGATCCCGGCCGCCGCGCTCGTCCTGGTGCTCGTCGCCGAGCAGCGGACGCGCGCGGGCCGCGGCTCGTCCCTCGCCGGGGAGGGCGCGATCCGCATCGGCTGACGCTGATACCGTTTCGACACCGAACCGCCGTAACGGTCCGTGAGTGATCCTCGTTCTCCCGCCGATCATATGGGTATGGGTGAGGGGACGCCGAAGAGGCTCCGGGCCGACGCGCCGTCGCGCCGCAAGGTGCTCGCGGTCGCGGGGACGGCGGCGGCGGGCGTCGCCGCGACGCGGCTGCTGGGGCTCCGTGACCTAAGTGACCGCGCGTTCTCGTCGGCGCTCGGGCGCACGGCCGCGATGGCGCTCGAGATGGCCGAGCCCGAGATGGCGATGGATCCCGAGATGGCGATCGACCCCGCGATGGCCATGGATTCCGCGATGGACGCGGAAATGTCGGCCCCCAAGCCCGCCCCTCTTGCCGAGCCATCCTCCACTCCCGCCTCCAGCGCGACTCCACGGCCGGCTCCGGCCGCGCCGAGGCCCACCGCGGCCCCGGTGAAGCCCGAGCCGGCCGTGGCTCCGCGCACCCTGTCGCTCGACTGGGTGCCGCCGTTCGCGACGGAGGCCGGCCGCGTCGCCCACCTGCTCCGGCGCACCACCTTCGCCCCCACGCGCGCCGAGCTCGAGCGCGCGCAGAGCGAGGGCTACGCGCGGACCCTCGACCGCCTGCTCGAGACGCCGCCCGCGGCTCCGCGCGTCCTCACCGACGCGGACGCGCGCAACATCGGGACGCTCCAGACCTGGTGGCTGGAGCACATGATCCAGTCACCCACGCCGTTCGCCGAGGCCATGACCCTGTTCTGGCACGGCCACTTCACGAGCGACTTCCGCAAGGTCGGCACCGGCCAGCCGTACCTTTACTGGCAGAACCTGACCTGGCGGAACCTTGGCACCGGCGATCTCCGCACGCTGGTGAAGCAGGCGACGATCGACCCGGCGATGCTCCGCTACCTCGACCTGGGCATCTCGACCGGGCGCAACCCGAACGAGAACTACGCCCGCGAGCTGATGGAGCTCTTCACCATGGGCGCCGGCACCTTCACCGAGGACGACGTGAAGGCGGCGTCGCGGGCGCTCGCCGGGTGGCGCTTGCCGCGGGCGAACGAGGAGGTCCGCACCGGCGTGTTCGAACGCGCGCGCGCGTACGCCGGCCAGGTCACCTTCCTGGGCAAGACCGGCACGCTCGACACGGACGGCGTGATCGACCGGATCCTGGCGAACGAGGCCACCGCGCCGTACGTCGTCCGCGCGCTGTGGACGCACTTCGTGTCGCCATCGCCGAACGCGTCCGCCGTCGCGCTCCTGGCGTCGCGCTTCAAAGGGAGCGGCTACCAGATCAAGCCGCTGCTGCGCGACCTCTTCACCCTTGCCGAGTTCACCTCGCCCGGAAGCTACCGCGCGCTCGTGAAGTCGCCGACCGAGCTGATGGTCGGGCTCGCGCGACTGCTCGGCGCCTCCACGCTCGCGCGTCCGATCAACGCGGCCGCGGACGGGATGGGCCAGCGGCTGTTCGATCCGCCCAACGTGAGCGGCTGGCCGCAGAACGCCGGCTGGGTCTCCGCGAACTCGATGATCGCGCGCGCCAACTTCGTGAGCGCCGCGCTCGGCCAGGTCCGGGACCTGCCGCTCGCCGACGACGCGTACCTACGCGCGCTCGACGGCGTCGTCGGGCCGAGCACCGCGTCGATCCTCGATCGCACCACCGGCACGCGCGACAAGTGGATGGCCATTCTGTCTTCACCGGAGTTCCAACTGAAATGAAGACCCTCATCGGCCTCGACCGGATCGGCCGGCGCGAGTTCCTCCGCAACGGGCTCGTCTTCGGCGCGGGCGCCGCGGGGCTCGCCGCGGGCTACGCCGCGGTGCCCGACTCGTTCGCGCGGGCCGTGTACTTCGCCAAGCGCGACGGCGTGGTGAACGACCGCGTGCTCGTGATGATCCAGCTCGCCGGCGGCAACGACGGCCTGCAGACGGTCATCCCACTCCAGGACTCGCGCCTGCGCGACCTCCGTCCCTCTCTCGGCGCCGTGGCGCAGACCGCGCTGCCGATCGGCGGCAGCGAGTTCGGGCTGAGCCGCTCGATGCCCGGGCTCAAGGCGCTCTTCGACAAGGGCAAGGTCGCCGTCGTGCAGGGCGTGGGCTACCCCAGGCCGAACGGCTCGCACTTCGAGTCGATCCGCATCTGGGAGACCGCGGACCCGACGCAGCGACAGCAGGACGGCTGGATGGGCGAGACGATCGCGAAGAATTACGACTCCGCGGGTCACCCGCTCGTCGGCTGCGCGTGCGGGACCACGGGCCTCCCCGGCATCCTCCGCGACGCGGAGGCGACGCTCACCGTGGTCAACGACGCGCGCGGCTTCGCGTTCAACGGCGGCGATGCGCGCGACCGGTCCATCGGCGCGCTCTACACGAACACGCCCGGCATCTACGGCGCGCTGTTCGACTCCTCGATCGCGACCGCGCGCGACACCGCCGCCAAGCTGCGCGCCGGGGCGGCGACCTACACGCCGAAGGCCGAGTACAGCGACAACGTGCGGCTCACCTACTCCTCCCGCAACCAGCTGGCCGCGGCGCTGCGCCTGGCGAGCCAGCTCATCGTCACGGGCACGGGCGTGAAGCTGCTCCACGTCACCCTCGGCGGCTTCGACACGCACGAGCGCCAGATGCAGCGCCAGGAGCAGCTCCTCGCCTATCTCGACGGCGCGGTCTCCGCCTTCTACGCCGACCTGGCCGCGCATGGGATGAGCGACCGGGTCATGGTCGCGACGTGGACCGAGTTCGGCCGCCGCCCGCGCGAGAACGCGAACCAGGGGACCGACCACGGCTCAGCGACGCCGGTGCTGCTCATCGGCGACACCGTGAAAGGCGGCCTGTACGGGCAGGCGCCGAGCCTCTCCGCGCTCGCCACCGACGGCAACCTCAAGTACACCGTCGACTTCCGGTCCGTCTACCAGGGAATCCTCGAGGAGCATCTGGGCGTCGATCCGCTCGCGGTGCTGGGACAGACTTTCCCGAAACTCTCCTTCGCGAAGCCGCCGGCTGCGTAGATGCCGGCCTGGGCGCTGCGCCTCGCGGCGTCGCTCGTGCTCGCGATGACCCTGGTCGGGTCGGTGCAGTACGTGAGCGCGCATCCGAAGAACGACCTCGCGCCGCTCAAGCCGCCGGTGGTAAAGGCGGTCGAGGACGAGCCTCAGCCCAGCGCGGCGCCCACGCCCTCACCCTCGCCGACCCCCACCCCGTCGCCCATTCCCACTCCGTCACCGTCGCCGAGCCCAACCCGCAGCGCCGCCCCGACCGTGCGGGCCGCGGCGAGCGCCGCCGCGCCGACCCTCGCCCCGACCGCGGCTCCGACCCGCACGCCGGCGCC
>VGPA01000153.1 GCA_016875665.1 Chloroflexota bacterium
GCGGGCCTGCGCCGCCTGGCGCACGGCGCGTTCGCGATCGAGGATGCGGTCTCGCTCGCGGCGCTGCGCGCGGAGGGCCGCGACGCGGCACGCGCGCGGCTCCGCCCCATGCCCGAGGACCTCACGCTTCCGGAGCGCTACCGATGAGCGCGCACGAGCAACGAGGGTGATCGCGCGGGCGATCGAGCACGCGCTGGTCCGCGCGCTCGCGGCGTGGCGTGCGCTCAGCCTGGACGCCAAGGTCGTCGGGACGATGGCCTTCGGGAACTGGCTGCTCCTCTTCGCCAACCACACGACGGTCGCCGCGACGCGGGACGACGTCCTGTGGCGCCTGTTCCCGCCCCCCGCGGGCCTCCTCTGGCTCGCCGTGTGCGGCATCCTCGCGGCCACGTACGCGATGCGCGACCTGCGCGGCGGCTTCACCGCGCGCGACCGCTGGCTCCATCTCGCCGCGATCGTCGCGGCGTTCGTGGTGCTGCCCACGGTCGCGTCGATCGTCCTGCGCGAGACCGGCAAGCCGTACACCTACGTGCACGACGGGGCGATCATGATCGAGGAGGCGGCGCGCAAGCTCGTGCGGGGCCACAACCCCTATACCGCGGACTACCTGGACACGCCGCTGTTCTTCTGGCCGATGGTGAACAACCCCGCGCTCTACCACCTGACGTACTTCCCGTTCCTGTTCCTGCTCACCGTCCCGTTCACGACGCTCTTCGACGCGCTGGGCGTGTTCTGGGACCAGCGGTACATGTACCTGCCGGCCTACCTCGCAACGCTCGCGGTCGTGCCGCTCCTGGTGCGCGGCGTTGCCGCGCGGCTCGCGCTCGTCGCGGCCATCGCCCTGAACCCGCAGCTCTTTCCGTTCGTCGTGGAAGGGCGCAACGACTTCTTCGTGCTCGTCTGGCTGTTCGCGGGTGTCGTGCTGCTCCAGCGAGGGCACGACACGCTCGGCACGCTGCTCATCGCGCTCGCCGCGGCAGCCAAGCTGCATGCCGCGTTCCTCCTGCCGTTCGTCTTCGCCTACCTGGTCGCCACGAAGCGCGCCCGTGTCACGACGTTCGCCCCCGCGGCGATCGCCCTGGCCGCGCTGTTCGTGCCGTTCCTGGCGAACGACTTCGCCGCGTTCTACGACGACATCGTGCGCTACAACGGCGGAGGCGCCGCCTGGTCGTACCCGATCTCCGGCATGGGCTTCAGCGCCATCCTGCTGGCGATCGGGATCATCCCGAGCCGCCAGGCGGACTTCCCGTTCGCGGCGTTCCAGCTGGCCACCGCCGTCCCCATCGCGTGGTGGTCGTTGCGCCGCCTCGTCCGAGAGCCGACCATCGCGGACATGCTGGTGGGATACGCGCTCACGCTCCTCGCGTTCCTGTTCTTCGGCCGCTACTTCCAGGGGAACTACGCCGGGTACATCGCGGCCGTCGCGACGCCCGCCCTCCTCATGGGCGCGGCCGAGCGGCCCGCGGCGCGGCGCTCGTGAAGGCCGCGCGCGACTTCGCCGGATGGCCCGGCGGCCCGATCCACCTCGCCATCGGCGTGTTCGACGGCGTCCATCTCGGGCACCGGGCGGTGATCGGCTCGCTCGCCAAGGGCGCCCACGCGGTGGGTGCGCGTGCGGTGGCCGCCACCTTCGAGCCGCCGCCGGCCCGGTTCCTCTATCCGGCCACCGCCCCGGCGGAGCTCTCCGAGCCGGCGGAGCGGGTGCGGCTCCTGCGCGACGCCGGCGCCGACGCGGTGGTGCTGTTCAGCTTCAACCACGCGCTCGCCGCGCTGGCGCCCGAGGAGTTCATCGCCCGCCTGCGCGGCGCGGGCGACCTGCGGCGCGTCGTCGTGGGATCGGACTTCCAGTTCGGGAAGGGGCGCTCGGGCGCGCTCGGGACGCTGCGCGAGCTCGGGGAGAAGCACGGCTACGCGGTGGAGGAGGTCGCGCCGGTGCGGGTCGGTGGGGAGGTCATCTCCTCGACGCGGATCCGCCGTCTCCTTGGGGACGGCCTGGTCGAGGAGGCGGCCGCGCTGCTCGGGCGGCGGTACGCGGTGCGCGGCACCGTGGTGGGCGGCGACCTGCGCGGCTCGGGTATGGGCTTCCCGACCGCCAACATCCGCGTCCCGGCGGAGCGCCTGCTGCCGCACGACGGGATCTACGCCGCGCTCGTCGAGGTGAGGGGCGAGCGCTACGGCGCCGCGGCCAGCCTGGGCGTACGGCCGACGTTCGGCGACAACCTGGAACGGCGCCTCGAGGCGTTCCTGCTCGGCTTCAGCGGCGACCTGTACGGCGCCGAGGCGACGCTCACCTTCGTCCGGCGGATCCGCGACGAGCAGCGCTTCGAGCGCGTCGACGACCTGATGCGGCAGCAGGGCGAAGACGTCCGCGCGATCCGCGCGATCCTCGACGAGCTGGGGGGGGCATGAACAAGCCGCTGCGCGTGGGCCTCAAGCTGATCCAGCAGACGCACCCGATCGAGGTGCAGCGCGAGGTATGGCGCATCGCCGACGAGGCGGGCTTCGACCAGATGTGGGCGTTCGACCACTTCTACGCGCTCGGCGACGACCCGGCGCAGCCGATCTTCGACGGCTGGAGCTGCCTGGCCGCGATGGCCGTCGTCACGAAGCGGATCCGCATCGGCCTGAACGTGACCGGGAACCTCTACCGCCATCCCGGCGTGCTCGCCAAGATCGCGACCACCGTGGACCACCTCTCCGGCGGGCGGCTCGAGTTCGGGATCGGCGCGGCGTGGAGCGAGCCCGAATTCCGCATGCTCGGCATGCCGTTCCCGCAGGCCCCCGCCGACCGGATCCGGATGCTCGACGAGGCGTGCACGGTGATCAAAGCGCTCTGGACCGAGCACCGCGCCAGCTTCGCCGGCCGCTACTATACGCTGACCGAAGCGATCGCAGAGCCCAAGCCCGTGCAGCGCCCGCATCCGCCGATCCACATCGGCGGCTCGGGCCCCAAGCGGACGCTCCGGGTCGCGGCGAAGCATGCGGCCGTCTGGAACGGCTTCGGCAGGACGACCGAGACCTACCGTGAGCTGAACCGCATCCTCGACGAGCACTGCGCCACGGTGGGGCGCGACCCGGACACGCTCGGGCGGTCGCTGGCATTCAGCACGGACCTAGGGGCCGAAAAGCTGGTCCGCGAGAGCGAGGCCTACCTCAAGGCCGGGGCGACGGAGCTCATCGTCACCGTCAGGACCGCCGACGCCCGGAAGGGCGCGGAGATGGCCGCACGGGAGGTCCTGCCGCGCCTGCGCTCGCTCGGCTAGCGACGTTCCGCTTAGAATCTTCACTGAAGTAAGAGATCCAAAGAGATCGGGAAAGGACAACGGGTGCCAGCCGCCATCGCGAACAAGGGCGACGTCATCGCGGCGTACCGCCGCAGTGGCTCCGACACCGGCTCCGCCGAGGTTCAGATCGCCCTCCTCACCGAGCGCATCAAGCATCTGACCGAGCACCTGCGCGAGGCCAAGCACGACAACTCGTCGCGCCGCGGCCTCCTCATGCTCGTCGGGCACCGCCGGCGGCTGCTCGCCTACCTGCACCGCAAGAGTCCCGAGCGTTACCAGGACGTCATCGGACGGCTCGGGCTGAGGCGGTAAGGGCGAGCGCCGGAAACCCCCTCCAGTAGGGGGTTTCTGCTGTGCAGGCGCAGGGCACCCGGGAACAAGACACGCATGCCAGTCACCAGAGCCCACGCGATCATCAATGGCGAGACCGTCACCTTCGAGACCGGCAAGTTCGCGACCCAGGCCGGCGGCTCCGCGACCGTCCGCATCGGGGACACGATGGTGTTTTCCGCCGCGACGATGGCGAAGCCCCGCGCGGGGATCGACTTCTTCCCGCTGACGATCGAGTTCGAAGAGCGCCTGTACGCGGCAGGCAAGATCCCCGGATCGTTCCCGCGCCGTGAGGGGCGGCCCTCCGAGGAGGGCATCCTCACCGCGCGCCTCGTCGATCGTCCGATCCGGCCGCTCTGGCCGAAGGGCTTCAAGAACGAGATCCAGGTCGTCGTCTCGCCGTGGTCCACCGACCAGGAGCAGGACTACCAGACGCTCGCCGTGAACGCGGCGTCGACGGCGCTCACGCTGTCGAACGCGCCCTTCGAGGGCCCGATCGGCTGCGTGCGCGTCGGCACCGTGGGCGGCAAGCTCACGCTCAACCCGAAGATCTCGCAGATGGCCGACAGCGAGCTCGACTTCGTGGTCGCCGGCACCAAGGACTCGATCATGATGGTCGAGGCCGGCGCCAAGCAGGTGAGCGAGGAGACCCTGATCCAGGCGCTTGCGCTCGCGCAGGACGGCATCGCCGCCCTGTGCAAGGCGCAGGAGGACCT
>VGPA01000154.1 GCA_016875665.1 Chloroflexota bacterium
TTGGTCGCGACGGTGGGCAGAGAGGGAATCGAACCCCCACAGCCGAAGGCGGCTGATCTACAGTCAGCGGAGCTCACCACCTGCTCGATCTGCCCGTGGGTGTTCGTCGATTGTACGCGAACGCTCCCTGCGTGACCGCGAACCTCGCGTCCGTCGCCGCGACGGAGTCGCGGATGCGGCGCACCGGGGCGAGGTCGCGCGGACAAGGATCCAGGAAGACCATCTGGACGCGGCGGGCCGTCCGCCGACGCATAATTACTGAGCGCGGGCGCGACCACGCGCCGGCGCAGGGGGGGCGCAAGAGTGGCACAGCGCAAGTTCGTCCTCGACGAGAAGGACCTGCCGACCCACTGGTACAACGTCCAGGCGGACCTGAAGCAGCCGCTGCCCCCGCCCCTGCACCCGGGCACCGGGCAGCCGCTCGGCCCGGCCGACCTCGCGCCGCTCTTCCCAATGGAGCTGATCAAGCAGGAGGTCTCGCGCGAGCGCTGGATCGAGATCCCCGAGCCGGTGCGCGAGGCGTACAAGGTGTGGCGGCCCACGCCGCTCATCCGCGCGCTCAGCATGGAGAAGGCGCTCGGCACGCCGGCGCGCATCTACTACAAGTGGGAGGGCGCCAGCCCGTCGGGCTCGCACAAGGGCAACACCGCGATCGCGCAGGCCTTCTACAACAAGCAGGAGGGCACCAAACGCATCGCAACCGAGACCGGCGCGGGCCAGTGGGGCAGCGCCCTCGCCATCGCCGCGCGCATGTTCGACCTCGAGTGCAAGGTGTACATGGTGCGGATCTCGTACGACCAGAAGCCGTATCGCCGCATCCTCATGGAGACCTTCGGCGCGCAGGTGGTCGCGAGCCCCAGCCGGGACACCAACGCCGGGCGCGCCGCGCTCGCGAAGGACCCGCACAGCGCGGGCAGCCTCGGGCTCGCGATCTCCGAGGCGGTGGAGGATGCCGCGACCCGCGAGGACACCAAGTACTCGCTCGGCTCGGTCCTCAACCACGTGCTCATGCACCAGACCGTCATCGGGCTGGAGGCGCGCAAGCAGCTCGAGCTGGCGGGTGACGCGCCGGACGTCCTGATCGGCTGCGTCGGCGGCGGCTCCAACTTCGCGGGCTTCACCTTCCCGTTCGTCGGCGACAAGCTGAACGGCAGGTCCAAGGCCCGCATCATCGCGGTCGAGCCCATGGCGGCGCCGTCGGTGACGAAGGGCGAGTACACCTACGACTTCGGCGACGAGGCCATGCTCACGCCCCTAGTGAAGATGCACACGCTCGGCCACGGGTTCATGCCGGCCCCGATCCACGCCGGCGGCCTGCGCTACCACGGCATGGCGCCCGCGGTGTCGGCCCTCGCCGACGCGAAGGTGATCGAGGCCGTCGCCGTGCATCAGCGCGCGACCTTCGAGGCGGCGACGCTGTTCGCGCGGAGCGAAGGCTGGCTCCCCGCCCCGGAGTCGGCGCACGCGATCCGCGTCGCGGTGGACGAGGCGCTGCGCTGCAAGGAGAGCGGGCAGGCGAAGGTGATCGCGTTCAACCTCTCCGGCCACGGGCACTTCGACCTCGCGGCGTACGAGAAGCACCTCGCCGGCGGGCTCGAGGACTTCGAGTATCCGGCGGACAAGGTTGCCGCGGCGCTCAAGGGCCTGCCGAAGGTGGGCGTGTAGCCGTGGAAGAGGAGCGCGGGCTGCGGGTCGGCTTGATCGTGGCGGGCCACCTGATGTGGGTGTCCACCGCCGCGCTCCGGTTGCTCCACTCGGATCGCGAGCGCGAGCACACCTCGGACGCGCCCCGCCTTCTCCACTGGTACCCGCCGCTGGTCTGGATTCCGCTGCTGGTCGCCACCTTCTCCAAGGTCGCCGTGATCGAGCTGCCGGAGGCGCTCCAGATCGGCGGCCTGGCACTCGCGGTGGCGGCCGCCCTCTTCGGCGCGACCGCGATGTGGAGCCTGGGCCGCGCGTACGCGGTCAGGCTCGACACCTTCAAGGGGTACGGGCTGCGCACCGGCGGCATCTTCGCCGTGTGCCGACACCCCTATTACCTGGCGATCATCCTGTACCACCTCGGGGCGTCGGCGGTGCTCGGCAGCCTCCTGCTGCTCGCCGCGACGGCTTGGCTGATCCTCCCCTATACGATCGCGCGCATCGTCGCGGAGGAGCGGCTGCTTGAGCGCGCGTTCCCCGAGTTCGCCGCATACCGCGCGCGCACCCCGGAGCTCCTGCCCTTCCCGCGGTAGCGCCACGCACGCGGACGCGCGTCGCGCCGCAGGTAGAGCGGGTGGCGCGGTTCGCCCGCTCTCGTCCATCCGAGGCATGCGGCGTTACCGAGCAGGGCCGCCACGGCGCCGGCGCGCGCGCGTACCGAGCGATGCGCGCCCCATGCGGCCACCACCAACGAGGCCTCGCGGCAGGCGCGCGCGACATGGCGGTCGTTCCCGGGCCCGACGGGGTCGACGGCGGTGAGGAGCGCGCCGGGCAGCGTGGACCGGAGCGCGAACAGGTTCACCACGACGAGGCCGCCGAAGCCCCACCGCCGCGCGTACGCGATGCAGCGCCGGACGGTCGGGTCGTCGACCCGATGGTCGGCGGTGGAGGGATTGAGCATCACGAAGCACGCCGTTGGCCCGTCGGCCCACCGGCGCGTGAGCCGATAGCGATAGCGGCGGTCGCGGCTGAACACCGCCCCTCGCCTGAGCACCCGGCCATTCTCGCCGGTGCCACCTCGGAAGGCGTCGCGCCACGGCGAGCCCTCGTCCACGTCCCCGCTGAGCCGACCTCGGGAATCGAACCCGAAACCGCCTGTTTACAAAACAGGTGCTCTGCCGATTGAGCTAGGTCGGCGCGCTAGAAGCCGAGCTCCTTGAGTATGGCGGCGGTGTGCTCGCCCGCGGAGGGGATGTCCCCCATCGGCGGCGTGAATCCCCCGAAATCGACCGGCGGCAGGCTGGCGCGCGCAATGGCACCCCCGGGCAGGCCGATGTCGCGCCAGCGGCCGCGCGCTTCCAGCTGCGGGTGGGCGCGGAATCCCGCCATGTCGCGCACGCGGGCGCAGGCGATGTCGGCGGCGTCGAGCTCACGCACCAGCTCGTCCTCGGTCCACCGCGCGCAGGCCGCGGCCACCATCCGCTCGACCTCCGTGCGGTTCTCGGTGCGCTTCAGGTTGGAGGAAAAGCGCGCGTCCTGGGCGAGATCGGGCCGGCCCATCACCCGGTCCGCGAAGTTCGCCCACTCGGTCTCGTTCTGCACGGAGAGGAACACGATCCCGCCGTCCTTCGCCGCGTACGGACCGTAAGGCACGACGGTGAAATGCCGCGGTCCGCTCCGCCGGGGCGCGCTCCCGTACGCGGCCAGGTTCGCGGGCTGCGTCATCCACTCGCCCAGCGCTTCGAGCATCGAGACCTCGACGCTTCGGGCCACGCCGGTGCGCTCGCGCTCGTACAGCGCGGCGAGGATCCCCGAGTACGCGTAGACGCCGGCCGAGATGTCGGCGACCGAGATCCCAGACCGGCACATCTCGTCCTCGGTGCCGGTGATGGAGAGCAGTCCCGCCTCGCATTGGATCAGCAGGTCGTAGGCCTTGCGGTCGCGGTACGGCCCGTCGGGCCCGTAGCCGCTGATCGAGCAGCACACCAGGCGCGGGTAGCGTGCCTGAAGCGCGGGCACACCGTAGCCGAGCTTTGCCGCGCCGCCGGGCGCGAGGTTCTGGACGAACACGTCGGCCTTGGCGAGGAGACGCTCCATCACCTCGGCGCTCTTTGGATCGCGAAGGTCGAGCTCCAGCGACTCCTTGCCGCGCGACAGCCACACGAAGTAGCTCGACTCGCCGTGCACGGCGCCGTCGTAGCGGCGCGCGAAATCACCGCCTCCAGGACGCTCGATCTTGATCACCCGCGCGCCCAGGTCGCCCAGTTGCCGCGTCGCGAAGGGCGCGGCGACGGCCTGCTCGAGCGAAACGACCGTCACGCCCTCCAGGAGCGCCATGGATCAGTCCTCTTTGCGCTTGGCGCGGGGCTTGGCGGCGGTCTTCGTGGCGGGCGGTTTGGCGGCGGACTTCTTGACTGGGGCCTGGCGCGGAGCGGCCGCCGTTTTGCGCTGGCGCTTCTCGGCGACCGGCTCGCGCACCACCGGCGCGGGCTCCTCTTCGCCCTCGTCATCGTCGTCGTCGACGTCCGGTGCGAGCTCGACCTCGTCCTGGCCGTCGTCCACGCCTTCGAGACCGCCGGTCATGTCGAGCAGCTCGTCCTCGTCGTCCTCGTCCTCGTCGCGCTCGGCCGCCGGCGGGGGCGCGGGG
>VGPA01000155.1 GCA_016875665.1 Chloroflexota bacterium
TCGATGGCGGACACCGGCGCCGCCGTGCTGAAGAGCAGACGGTTCTGCCCGTCGACCACACCGATGCTCACGTGCTGCAGGCCGCGGAGGTCGAGGTCGCGGATGTTCGCGATCCGGACCATGGAGCCGAAGGCCTCGGCGACGCCGCCCGTCGCCGACAGCGGGCCGATCAAACGCTCGAAGTCGAGCCCGACGCCGAGCACCGCCTCGCCCGTCTCGGTCGTGAGGCGACCGACGCTCTTCACGGGCAGTCCCGAGGAAGCCAGCCGCTGCCGGATTCCGGCCATCTGTGCGTCGGCGGCGCCCGCGGTCCGCTGCGTGGCCTCGCCGAGCCGGCGCAGCTCCGCGTCAACCGGCGGCAGGGGCGCCGAGCTCTTCAGGAACGGCAGAGTGCGCGCGAGGTCCCGCTGGCTCGGCAGGCCGATGCCGCGGAAGTCGGGGCCCTGGGCGTACGCCGCGGACGCGTAGCCGCAGCTGCCCATGAGCAGAAGGGTGACCACAGCCACCACGAGGCCGCGGCGGAACAACACGCTGAAGACGAAGCCGACCGCGAAGAGAGCCGCGGCGAGGACGACGAACACCGCGACCGCCGCCGGAAACCCGAGCTGCGTGTACGCCGCGATCGCCGCGAGGAGTGCGAGGACCACGCCCCACGGCGGGCCGCCTCCGGCGCGGCGTCCGCGCGACCGGCACGGGTGCGGGCGGCGGCGCCGCTGGAGGAGCGGGCTGGACTTGGGCGACGACCGCGCCGCACGAGACGCAGAGGCGATCGCCGTCCTCCAGCGACGCGCCGCAACTCGTGCAGAAACGAGGCACGCCACCCTCCACGACTCGTTTGCCGCGGCGAGTGTGCGCGCCCCTTACGGTCTAAACGGTGTCGTCAACGGGTCGCCTTCGGGGTCTGCCACAGGAGCTGCCCTGGAGCTCAGGCGGGTGATGCTGTCGGAGGCGCGACCAGCCAGGTCAGCAACAGGCCGGTGACACCGCTCGTGAGCGCGAGCCCGGTGGCGGCGTGCACCGAGTACGACGTGCCGAAGGTCGACACGATCGCCGCGAGATAGATGGCGAAGAAGATCGCGGGCAACGCGAAGGCCGTCGCCCGCAGCGCCGGCACGCGCTCGTAGGAAGGCCGCAGCCGCGCCAGGATCGCCTCGCCGAGCAGACCCGCGCAGGCGGCGACCGCGATGAGCATGCCCTGCGTCCACGGATCGCCGTCGGCGACCAGGATGTGGGCGCACGCGTTGGCGGTGATGAGCACGAAGTAGCCGCCGCGCGGGAGAGGCGGCCGCCGAAGTGCCACGAGCAGGAAGCCGACGATGAGCGCGGACCAGAGGTACGCGCCGAGCAGCTCGCGTTCGAGCAGGCGGAAGTTGCCGGCCGTCCCGACGGCGTAGATCTGCGAGAACGGCCCCGCGTACTGCGTGAAGAACTGGACCTCCGCGAAGATGAGCGTGAGCGAGACCAGCCGGGCCCACGGGCTCGTCGAGGAGCGGAAGGGCGCCGCGAGCATGAGCACGCTCCCCGTGGCGAGCAGCAGGTGGCTTGGGCTGAGCAGCGCGTCGGTCTGGAACTCGATACCGAAGAGCGAGTGCCACACCCCATCGGCGACCCCCCCCGAGCGCGAACAGGGCGACACCCACCGTCGCCCAGCCGTAGCCATGGGGGATCGCGGCCCGCCACGAACCGACGTGCGGCCGGCGCAGCGCCGTCGAGCCGAGGATGACGGCGGCGAGCGCGAGGTAACCGGTGTAGAAGGCGAGGTGCCAGATCGTCCAGAACGAGTCGGGCAGCTCCCGTCGGTGGGCCCACGCGTCCCAATAGCCCGCAAACGCGAGCCAGGTGGCCGCCAAGAGCACAAGCACGTCCCGGCGGTCCGAGGCCAGCCTCACGTTCGCGTCCTAGCCGGCGCGGTTCTGTGCCGGCGTCATCGGGTGGCGGATCCCGGGTGATCGTCTGAGGTGCGACCGCCGCCGGCCGGGCGCCAGGGCCAGAAGGCGGTTTGGCCGAGGAAGATCACCACGCTCGGAACGATGAGCGTCCGCACGATGAACGTGTCGATCAGGATCCCGACTGCCACCGCGAAGCCGAGCTGATACAGGTCGCGCAGCGGCAGGGTCATCAGCACCGCGAAGGTGCCGGCGAGGATGATGCCCGCTGAGCTGATCACGCCCCCGGTGGACGCGACGGCCTGGACGACCGCCTCGCGCAGCGGCCGCAACCCCGCCTCCTCACGGATGCGCGACATGATGAAGATCGTGTAGTCGGCGCCGAGCGCGACGATGAACACGAACATGTAGAACGGCGTCGCGTACGAGACACCGTCGTGCCCGAGCAGCCCCTGGAACACGACGACCGAGAGCCCGACCGCGGCGAAGAAGGACAGCACGACGCTGGCCAACAGGTAAAGCGGCGCGACGAAGCTGCGCAGCAGGAGCGCGAGCACCGCCCCGATGAGCACGAGCACGACGGGAAGGATCAACCGCAGATCCCGGTTGTTCGCCTCGCGCGTGTCGAGCTGCACGGCTGAGGCGCCACCGATCAGGACGGCGGTGCCAGGCCGCGTGGAGACCCACGCGCGCGCCGTTTGGCGGAGCTCCTGCACGGTCTCGAACGCGGTCGGACCGTACGGGTCCGAGCGAAGCGTGATCGAAAAGCGCGCGACGCGCCCGTCCGAGGACTGGAGCTGCCGCGCGGCTTGGGCGCGCGCGGGCTCGGGAAGCGGCGCGGGCCGGCCGAGCGGCCATGCCGGCGACTGGACCGAGGCGACGTCAGGGTGGCGGGCGAAGGCCTCCGTCAGTGCGGTGAGCGACGCGAGCTCGGCACCGATCTCGCGGCCGCCGAGATCCACGTAGGCGTCCGTCGGCGCGAGCTGACCGGCGGGGAAGTGATCGCGCAGCAGCGCGAACCCGGCGCGCGACGGCGTGCCCTCGGGGAAGGAGGCGATGAAGCTGTAGCTCTCGCGGAGCAGCGGCGACCCGGTCGCTAGGAGCGCGAGCAGCGCCGTCCCGGAAATGAGCGCGAGGCGCGGCCGCCCACCCACCGCAGCGCCGATGCGCGCCCAAAGGGCGCGCTCCGAGCGCACCGTCCCGCCGACGCGGGGCACGATCGGCCAGAACGCCCCCCGTCCGATCAGCATCAGGATCGCCGGGACCAGCGTGAGGCCGGCCAGCAGCATGAGAGTCACGGCGAGCGCCAGGAGCGGGCCGAGCACCTGGTAGCCGCGGAACTCCGCGAGCAGCAAAGCGAGCATCGCGACGACGACGGTCCCCGCGGCGGAGACGATGGCCTCCCACACGCCGGAGAACGCCTTGCGCATGGCCAGTCGCGGGTCCGCCTCGCGCTGGAGCTCCTCGCGATAGCGCGACACGAGAAGCAGGCAGTAGTCCGTGCCCGCACCGAACAGCAGCACGGTCATGAGCGCGCTCGTCTGGCCGTTGACGACGAGCCCACCGGCTTTGACGAGGAGGGCGCCCACGCCTGAGACGACGACGTACACCCAACCCACCGCGACGAGCGGGACGAGCGCGACGAGCGGCGCGCGGTAGATGAGGACGAGCAGCACCAGGATCAGCAGGGTGGTTCCGGCGAGCAGCCGCGCATCGGCGGCGGTGAACACCTTCACGGCGTCCGCGATGATCCCGGCGGGTCCGGTGAGTCGCGCCTCGAGTCCGTCGCCGGCGGTGGCGGTGGCGCGCGCGGCGACGGCCGCCACCGCATTCCGGAACTCGGCCTCCGAGGGCGAGCCGACGAGGGTGGCCAGCACGAGCATCGTGGTCCCGTCGGCGGCGACAAGCGCGTCGGCGGCCGCGGGCGCGTCGAAGACCGAGAAGCTCGAGGACACGGCGGGCGGGCGATCGGCCGAGCGCAACCACGCGGCGAACGCCGCCACCTTCGTGCGATCGCCGTCGCTGAGCCCGGTCGCGCGATGGAACACGACGATCGCCGGCAGGCCGTCCTGCTGCGGAAAGCGCTCACGCTGGAGCTGCAGCGCGCGGGTGGACTCGGCACTGGCGGGAAGGAAGTCACTCTGCGCGTTGGAGGTGACCGAGGACAGATTCGGCGCGAGCACGCTCAGCCCCGCAGCGGCGAAGACCCAGAGGACGACGACAAGCAGCGCTCCGCGCCGCGAGAAGAACAGTCCTGCTAGCTCCCGCATGCGCATACCCTCGCCGATTGTCTAGAGTCTGTCAAGGTCTTATACAGACCCTGTACAGATTTCTGAAAGCCCGCCGGCGCCGCGCCCCCTCTCCA
>VGPA01000156.1 GCA_016875665.1 Chloroflexota bacterium
CGCGTCACCAAGCATGACCGGCACGATCGGGTGCTCGCCCGGTACGAGCCGGAATCCGGCCCGCTCCATGCCGCCGCGGAAGCGGCGCGCGTTCGCGAAGAGGCGCTCGCGCAACCCGTCGGCGCCCTCGAGCAGGTCGAGGATCGCGACGGATGTGGCGGCGATCGCGGGCATGAGCGTGTTCGAGAATAGGTACGGCCGCGAGCGCTGCCGCAGCCAGGCGACGATTTCGGCGCGGCCGCTCGTGTAGCCGCCCGAAGCGCCGCCGAGCGCCTTGCCGAGGGTGCCGGTGAGGACGTCCACGCGGCCAACCACGCCGGCGTGCTCGTGACTGCCGCGGCCGCTTCGGCCCAGGACGCCCACGGCGTGCGAGTCGTCGACCATCACGAGGGCGTCATGGCGTTCGGCGAGGTCGCAGATCGCGCGCAGGTCGGCAATGAGCCCGTCCATCGAGAACACGCCGTCCGTCGCGACGATGCGGAAACGGCAGCCGGCGGCCGCGCGCAGCTGGCGCTCCAGGTCGCTCATGTCGCCGTTCTGGTAGCGGAACCGCTGGGCCTTCGAGAGGCGGACCCCGTCGATGATGCTCGCGTGGTTGAGGGCGTCGCTGATGATCGCGTCGTCCTCGCCGAACATCTCGAACAGACCGCCGTTCGCGTCGAAGCACGAGCCGTAGAGGATCGTGCTCTCCGTGCCAAGAAAGGCGGTGAGCCGGCGCTCGAGCTCGGCGTGGATCTCTTGCGTGCCGCAGATGAAGCGCACCGACGCGAGCCCGTAGCCCCAGCGGTCGAGCGCCGCGTGGGCGGCCGCGACGATGCGCGGATCGCTCGCGAGCCCGAGGTAGTTGTTCGCGCAGAAGTTGAGCACCTCGTGTCCCGAGGCCAGGCGGATGAGCGGGGCTTGCGGCGAGGCGATGACCCGCTCGCGTTTGGTGAGGCCCGCCTCGTCGAGGGCGGCGAGCTCGCGACGGAGATGCTCGAAGAAGCGCTGCGCCACGGGCCGATCGTACGTCTAGAGCGAGCGGCATGCCGGATGGGCTCGAGGAGCCAGGAGGGGAAGTAGCTGCCCTGCCGGAGCTTGGGGATGTGCAGCTTGAGCGTGCCGAGACGAGTGTCGAAGCGCCGCGGGCGATAGCCGTTGCGGCGGTTGGCGCGCTCGGGGCTGCGGCTTCCGTATGGCGCGCCGGCTGCCACGTCGGCCTCCGCGGACATGAGCGCCTCGACGGCGCCGTGGAGGAGCTCGCGGAGGAGGGTCCGCCTCCGCCTCCTCCATCTGCTTGCGAATGAACGCGAGTGGCGCCAGCGTGGGGCTGGCCACCGTGTTCGTCCTCCTCTGCGGTTCGTAGTGGTTCCGCGAGAGGATGGCACGGTGGTTCTCTATGCCGCGGAGGGGCTCACCTCAGGCTGTTCGTCCACCACGTCGCTGGACGTGAACCACAAAGCGTGAACCGTGCGGAACACCCGCGGTGCTCCGGTCACAGTTCGCTTCACCTGTCTGTGTAGCGGCGGCCTCGGAGCGGGACACCGGGAGAACCGGGACGCGCGACTCAGGACCGGGCAGACGCATGCGCGAGGTGACGCGGCGAGCTAGTGACCCCGAGCTGGTCGACCCGCGATCCGGCATGCGAACTCCGACCATGCTGTTCCGAGGGCCGGCCCCGCCACGACCGGATGACGCCACGCGTCGGCGCAACAGGTGCGGTAGAGACCGCCAGCGATGTCTATTACCCACTGCTCATAGCCGCTCACCCAGAGCGCCCATGCTGCCGTGAGGTAGCGCGCGCGCCGCGCCGCGTCCTCGCTCCACGGCACGTGCTCCGTCAGCACATCCGCGCCGTCCCACCAGTCTTCGGGAACGGCATCGTTCCAACCAAAGCCCACACGTGGGTCACCACGGCAGACCTTGACGAGGCCGACGCCGCGCTCGGCATAGCAGGACATTCCCGCGCGAAGGCCAATCGAGCGATCGGGCGGCAGCGAGAGGCTGTACGAGGTCCCAGCCCCGGGCCGCGAGGATGGTATCCGGCGAAACCCGTACGCAACGAGCAGATTGCCCTCGGCACGGTTGGCGTCCCTTCCCCAGCACCAGAACTGCTGCGCGATAATTGATCCGAAGTCGAGCGTCACCGGCGTTGCTGTGGTCGCGCTTCGGCAACGGTGATGTCACGGCCATCCAAAGCGGATCCGTTGAGAGTCGCGAGCGCGTGCCGCGCCGCCTCCTCAGAACGCATCTCCACGAAGCCGAAGCCTTTCGACTGGCCACTGTCGCGATCCGTGATCACCTTCGCCTCGACAACTTCGCCGACCGCGGCGAAGTGCCGTTGCAGCGATTGCTGCGTGGTTCCGTATGAGAGACGCCCAACAAAGAGACGCGTCATGAGTCGATCCTCCTACCTTCTTCTGCCACGTAGAGCGGTCAAGTGTGTTGCGGATGATTGAGAATGGTTCTCATTAGCGGCTACTCTGGACCACAAAGCGCAGGATGTCAAGTGTGAGTGCGAAGTCTTCCTAGTTGTCCGATTTCCTCGAGCCGGTCGGAGTCGACGAAGCGAGCTATCGCAGCTACACCGTCGCGCTCATGTCGGTCACTGCCACCTCGTCTTCCCGCCCCCGCTCACGCTGGAAGGCGCGCGGAGCCTGGTGCGCCGCCGCGTCGCGGAAACCGCCGCGCTCGAGGGCTGGGCGGGCGACCTCCACGCCAGCGTGGACTTCCTCTCACTCCAGGTGCCGCCATTCACCGCCCCCGCAAGCGGCGAGCTGCTCGCTGCGCTGGAGGAGAGCCAGCGGCGCGTGACCGGGGAGCGCCTCGAACGCCGGGCCATCGCGGGCTTCGGCGACTTGCGTCACTATCAGCTCGCCGGAGCCACGCTTCGTGTCTACGATCCACCCAGGTGAAGTTCGCATTGCCTGGCGGCAGCGCACCGTACTTCCACCGCTTGTCATCGCCGAGACGTTCACCACCCCAATCGCTGACATTCCACGGCGGGTTCACGAGGATGTAGTCGGCGCGCAGGTCGGGATGCCGGTCGTCGTGGAACGTGCGCCGTGGGCGATGTGCGTCGCCTCGATGCCGCGGATTGCGAGGTTCATCTTCGCCAGACGCCAGGTCGCGCAGTTGGACTCCTGGCCGAAGATCGAGATGGCCGCCCTTCGCCTTTCCACCGTTCCCGTTGCCGTTCGCGTGCGCTCGAACGAACTCCACCGGCCGCACGAACATGCCGGCGGAGTCGCAACATTGGTCGTAGACGCGCCCGCGACACGGCCCCCGTCTCGCCGGGAGGCGGACGACGGAGCGCGGGTTGTAGAACTCGCCGCCCTCTTCCCTTCGGCGGAGGCGAACTGCGAGAGGAAGTACTCGTAGACCCGGCCGAGGACATCCTTCGCACGGCTCGCCTCGTCGCCGACATTGCTGTGCTCACCAGATCGATGAGCCGGCCGAGGCGC
The DNA here is from genome assembly GCA_016875665.1 of Chloroflexota bacterium. Classification (GTDB taxonomy): domain Bacteria; phylum Chloroflexota; class Limnocylindria; order P2-11E; family P2-11E; genus SHYN01. Next base: position 3,444 of record VGPA01000156.1, read on the forward strand.
TCCTTGTCGAGCGCCGGCTGTGCGTGGTCTTTGGGCAGCACGCCCATGAGGCGGGGGTTGTCGCGCTCGATCGCTTCCATAGCGTCGTCGACCATGCGGCCGATCATCGACTGCCGGCTGCGGCTTTCAGCTTCTCCCAGCGCGCGGCAGGCGGGACCCAGAAGACGTTCGCTGCGCGGTACTCGTCGCGGTCTTCCGGGTCGGCGCCCGACGCACGCTCCCGGACGAGGGCGCCGTGCTTCTCTTCGAAAGCGTCGGAGATGTACATGAGGAAGAGGGGGCCGAGGCAGACGTGCTTCTACTCGGCGGCGCTTGAGGAACCCTCGCAATTTCGCGTGTTCTCGAACGTTCGCCGCGTTCATGGTCCCGGCTCGTCCCGCCTCGTCCCGGCTCGTTCCGACCCGTTGGCTGCACACGAGCTGTACGGCGTCGAACAACCGGTCGCCGTCCGCCTGGCCAGAGGGAGGTCAGTGCTCGATTGCGGGCGCTTGGTGGCCGAGGCTAGCGCCGCCGCTCAACGCAACCGGCGCTCTGCCCGCGCGTAGACATCCCTGCGGTGGATGACGGCGAGGATCCATACCTCTGCCCCTCTGACCTGGAAGACCACGCGATGGTCCCCGACGCGGAGCTTCCAGTAACCACGCAGCGAGCCTCTCAGAGGCGTACCCGATCGTTCGGGGCGGTCCGTGAGCCGCGCTTCGATGGATCGAGCGAGGCGGTCCCTGGTCGCGGTCGTGATCCTCGGGAGGTCCTCGTCGAACACGCGCGGGTGGTAGCGAA
>VGPA01000157.1 GCA_016875665.1 Chloroflexota bacterium
CGGCGAACGGCACCTCGTACGCCAGCGGCCCTTTCAGCTGCTCGAGCGCGGTGCGCGGCGCGGCGGGCGCGGGCTCGTCCGCGTTGCGGGCCGCGAAGAAGCCACCGGTCGCGAGCGTCGCGAGAGCGGCGCCGATCGCCGCGAGGTTCCTGACGGTCCCGAAGACCTGGCCGCCGGCGCGTACGGCGGTCTTCGTGCGCTCGTGGCGCGCCACGACGACGACCTTCCGGAACGGGCCCACCCGAGGGTGAGGATACCCCCGCTAGCCGATCTCCAGATCCCTGGAAGCGACCGAGACGTCGATCTCGACGATCCCGTCGACGACCCGCACCGGGTACGCGTTCACCGGAAAGACGGCCGGAAGCGCCCGCACGGCGCCGGTCTTCGCGTCGAAGCGCGCCCCGTGGCGCGGGCACTCGACCAGGCAGTCCTCGAGGTCGCCCTCGCCCAGCGTCCCGCCGTCGTGCGTGCAGACGTTGTCGATCGCCCCCCACGAGCCGTCCGCGCAGTGCGCGAGGCAGAGACTGCGGCCGCCGGCGCGCACGACCTTGACCTCGCCGGCGGGGACGTCGGCCGCGTCGGCCACCCGCACGAAACCCGTCATGCTTCCCGTCCGATGCGGGGTGCGAGCGCGTGCAGCGTGCGCTGCCGCACCGACTCGTCGTCGAGCCGGTCGATCACCCGCTGGAAGAAGCCGCGCACGAGCATCGCTTCCGCGGCGCGCCGCTCGACGCCGCGCGACATCACGTAGAAGAGGTCCGCCTCGTCGATCGAGCCGGCGGTCGCGGCGTGGCCGCACCGCGCGACGTCGTTGGTGAGGATCTCGAGCACGGGGATCGGGTCCGCCCCGGCCTTGTCCGAGAGCAGCATGTTGCGGCACTCCTGGTAGGAGCCCGACGCGCTGCTCGTCGGCTCGACGCGGATGACGCCGTAGTTCACGGCTTTCGCGGAGTCGTAGAGCGCGGCGAGGAAGAGCAGGTCGCTGGAAGAGCCCTTCCCGTCGATCCCCTGATACGTGTTCACGTCGACTCGCTGCTCGGCACCCGCGGCGACGAGCCCGTCGAGCCGCACCGCGGCGCCGTCGCCGCGGATCCGCGACTCGATGCCCATCTTGCTGCGGCCGCCGCCGACGATCACGTTGACGCTGACCAGGTCGCTGTCGCGGTCGGAGACGTAGCGCTGGAACCCCAGGTCCCAGACGTCCGCGGCGAGGCGCTGGATCCCGATGTAGCGGAGGCGCGCTCCGGGGCCGAGGTGCGCGGAGAGGTATGGAATGGCGAGCCTGCCGCCGTCCTCACCCGGCTCGGAGGAGAGCTCCTCGACCACCGTCACGCTCGCGCCCGGCTCGAGCACGACGATCGTCCGCTCGAGGATCGCCTGCGTGCCGGGGCCCCAGTGACGGCGGATCCAGAGCGGGCTCGAGACCTGGACGCGCGCGGGGACGTGCAGGAACGTGCCCTCCGACCACAGCGCGTTGGCGAGCGCACGGAAGGCGGTGTGCGTGGGCAGCGCGTCGTCGCGCGCGCCGTCGAGATGGTGGAACACGAGGTCGGGATGCGCCTGCACCGCCTCCGCGAGCGGCCCGAAGACCACGCCAGGTGGCGGCGTGCCCGCATACGCGGTGGCGCCCACGGCGCCTTCGAGGCCGGCGACGGGCAGCCCGGTGAGCGGGAAGCGCCGCCACTCCTCCTCCTGGCCGGTTGGCCACGAGGTCGTGCGATACCGCTCGGCGGCCGCGACGCGGGCCGCGATCAGGGCGTCGGGCTCGCCGCGCCGGAGCCCGAAGCGCTCGACCGCGGCTGGAACGACCGGAATCAACCGATGGCACCCGCCATCTGGAGCTGGATGAGGCGGTTCATCTCGAGCGCGTAGTCCATGGGGAGCGTCTTCACGATCGGCTCGATGAAGCCGCTCACGACCATCGCGGTCGCGTCGGACTCGGACAGCCCGCGGCTCATCAGATAAAAGAGCTGCTCCTCGCCGACCTTCGACACGGAGGCTTCGTGGCCGATGGTCACGTCCTCCTCGTCGATCTCCATGTACGGGTAGGTGTCGCTGCGGGCGGACGGGTCGAGGATGAGCGCGTCGCAGCGGACCGTGCTCTTGGCCTTCTCGCACCCGGGGTAGATCTTGACCAAGCCGCGGTACGAGGTGCGCCCGTTGCCGCGGCTGATCGACTTGCTCGTGATCAGCGAGGTGGTGCGCGGGGCGGCGTGGACCATCTTGGCCCCCGCGTCCTGGTGCTGGTTGTCGCCGGCGAACGCGACGGAGAGCACCTCACCGTGCGCGCGCTCCCCCACCAGGTAGACGGAGGGGTACTTCATGGTGACCTTGCTGCCGAGGTTCGCGTCGATCCACTCCATGACGCCGTCCTCCTGGACGACGGCGCGCTTGGTCACGAGGTTGTAGACGTTGTGGCTCCAGTTCTGGATCGTCGTGTAACGCACTCGCGCGCCCTTCTTCACGACGATCTCGACCACGGCGCTGTGCAGCGTGTTGGTCGAGAACACCGGTGCGGTGCAGCCCTCGACGTAGTGGACCTGCGAGCCCTCCTCGGCCACGATGAGGGTGCGCTCGAACTGGCCCATGTTCTCGCTGTTGATGCGGAAGTAGGCCTGGAGCGGGATCTCGACCTTCACCCCGGCGGGGACCCAGACGAACGAGCCGCCCGACCACACCGCCGTGTTGAGCGCGGCGAGCTTGTTGTCGTTCGCCGGGATGACCGTGCCGAAGTATTGCTTCACGATGTCGGGGTGCTCGCGGAGCGCGGTGTCCGTGTCCATGAACAGGACGCCCAGCTTCTCGAGGTCGGCGCGGATGTTGTGGTAGACCGACTCGCTGTCGTACTGGGCGCCGACGCCCGCGAGGTACTTCTGCTCCGCCTCGGGGATGCCGAGCTTGTCGAAGGTCCGCTTCACGTAGTCCGGGACGTCGTTCCAGTCCTTGGCCGTCTTGTCCGAGGCGCGGACGTAGTAGTAGATGTCTTCGAAGTCGATCTGCGAAAGGTCCGCGCCCCAGGTGGGCATCGCGCGCTGCCGGTAGTGGCGCAGCGCCTTGAGCCGCCGCTGGAGCATCCAGTCCGGCTCCTTCTTGTAGGTCTGGCTGATCTCGCGGACGACGTCCTCGTTCAGCCCCTTGCGTTTGGGGTTGAGGCTCTTCTCGTCCGCGTCGTACCACCCGTACTTGTAGTTGTCGGGCAGCTGGCTGTTCACCGTCTCCGTGGTCACTTCGATCCCTCCTCAACGCGCTCGGTCAGGGCCGAGCGCAGGACTCCGGCCGACTCGCTCGTCGCGGCAAAGCCGCTCCTCACTCGAGTCACTTTCCAACGCGCTCGGTCAGGGCCGAGCGCAGGACTCCGGCCGACTCGCTCGTCGCGGCAAAGCCGCTCCTCACTCGAGTCACTTTTTCACCGTCTCTTCCGGATCGCCCGGCCAGTGCGCGAGGCCCCACGCGCTCCCCTTGAGCGTCTTCAGGCTCAACATCGCGCACTTGATGCGTGCCGGGCTGATCGCGATGCCGAGGTTCTCCAGGATGTCGTCGCGGTCGAGCTTCTTGGCGTCGTCCAGCGTCATGCCCTTCACCTGCTCGCTGAGCATGGACGCGGAAGCCTGCGAGATGGCGCAGCCCTTCCCGGTGAACCGCACGTCCTCGATCGTGTCCCCAACCACCTTCAGCGCGAACGTGAGCTCGTCGCCGCACAGCGGGTTGTTGTCGCTGTAGGTGTGCGTCGCGCCGGCGAGCTCGCCGAAGTTCCGGGGGTTCTTGTAGTGGTCGAGGATGTAGTCGCGGTACAGGTCGTCCATTCGTCACATCCCGCCTGAACGATGAGCGGCTGGGCCGCTCGGCATGACGACAAGGCGGAGCCGAACAGCGCAGCGGTACTCGATCATGAGAACACCTTCTGCACTTCGCGGATGCCCGCGACCAGCGCGTCGCACTCCTCGCGCGTGTTGTAGAGGTAGAGCGACGCGCGCGTGGTCGCCGGGACGCCGAGCCGCGACATGAGAGGCTGGTTGCAGTGGTGGCCGGCGCGGACGCACACCCCTTCACGATCGAGGATCGTCGCGACGTCGTGCGGGTGTACGCCTTCGATCTCGAAGGAGACGACTCCCGACCGGTCGCGCGTGTCCGCGGGACCGAACGTCCGCACGCCCTTCATCTCGCCGAGGCGGG
>VGPA01000158.1 GCA_016875665.1 Chloroflexota bacterium
ACGCCGATCCCGATTCGCGCGTGCGAGATCGTGAGCAGGTCCGTAGGCGCGACGGCCGCGGCGGCGAGCGCAAGCACCGCGCCCGCCATCGTGACGAGACCGAACGCACGCGGCAAGATGCCCGTCTCGGCGCACATCTTGCCGAGCGTCCACCACCACATCCCCGTGAGGACGCAGAGCGGGACGACGAGGTCCGCCATTCCGGCCACGGCCGCGGCGGTGGCGGCGGCGGTCGCCAGCACGGCGCCGCGATCACGCCGGGGCGCACCGCGCACGTGCAGCAGCACGGCCGCGGGCAGCAGGAGCGCGTGTCCGAGCGCGGCGAACAGCGCGTACGGGAGCCAGCCGTGGCCGATGAGCGCGGCCGCCGCGAGCGCCGACCACACCACCGCCTTCACGCGGTCCTCGCGCTCGCTCATGCCAGAACCCGTCGCACGAGCCGGTCCCACAGCGCGACGGACAGGCCCACGGACTCCGTGTCGACATGCTCGTCGTTGCCGTGGAACATCCGCCCGAAGGCGTCGAACGGGATTCGCTCGCTGAACAGGCCATAGCCGTACGCGACGACGCCCTTGCGGCGGAAGAAGCGCGCGTCGGTCAGCCCGACGAGCAGCATCGGCACCGCGCTCGCGCCGGGGACGAGCTCGCGCGTGGTCGCCTCGAGCGCGTCCCAAAGCGGGGTGGCGCGCGGCGACGCGCTCGCGGGGCTCACCCACTCCTCGACGATCTCGCACTCGGACCACAGGTCGCCCACGGCGTCGGCGAGCATCCGCCGCGCCGGCTCACCCTCGTCGCCGGCGGCCGTCCGGATGTCGACCTCCACCAGCGCGCCGTCTGGGATGACGTTGATCTTCACCCCGGAGCGGACGAGGTTGGGTGAGAGCGTGGTGCGCGTCGCGGCATGGAACATGCGCGCGGTCCCGAGCGGCAGCGTACCCAGTATGCGATCGAGTCCCGGCGCGGTGCCGAGCAGTGCGCGCTGCCAGGCGGGAAGGCCGAGCCCCGCCAAGAACTCCCGCCACAGCGAGCCGAGACGGGCCGGAGCGCGGTAGCGCGCGATGCGCGCGAGCACCTCGCCGGCCTTCACGGCGGCGTTGTCGCTGCGGTACGGCATCGAGCCGTGGCCCGGCGTTCCGCGCACACGCAGCTTCGTCCACTGCGCGCCCTTCTCCGCCACCATCACCGGCAAGCGCGGGCCGCCGCGCACCGGCAGGCGCGCGCCGCCCACCTCGGTCACGAGGTAGTCGGTCCGCACCGCGTCCCAGCGATTCTCGGTCAGCCACTCCGCGCCCCACCGCCCGCCCGACTCCTCGTCGGCCACCGCCGTGAACACGAGCGTGCCGCGCGGCCGGAACCCCTCCGCGAGGAGGCGGCGGACGGCGACGGCCATGGCCGCGGTCGTGCCGAGCATGTCCACGGCCCCGCGGCCCCAGACGACGCCGTCGGCGAGCTCCGCGGCGAACGGGTCGCGCGACCAGCCGGACCGGTTCACCGGCACCACGTCCGTGTGGCTGCACAGATGCAGGCTCGGCGCGCGCGGATCGCTGCCCTCGACGCGCAGCACCAGACTCGCGCGGCCGGCGAGCGGTTCCACCCGCTCCAGCTCGACGCCGGCCTGCTCGAGGAATGGCTGAAGGATGCCGACGGCTCGGGCTTCGTGGCCGGATTCGGGCGTCCCGTCGTTCACGCAGGCGGCCCGGATCAGATGCCGCAGGAGGTCGGTCGCCTCGTCGATGGGTGCCGCCACGGACCGGATGGTCGCACGTAGGATGTGCACGGTGCCGAAAGAAGCCGCTCGCCCGCTCCGGGGTCTCGTCGACGTGGAGCTGACCGTCAACGGAGGCCCCGCAGCCGTCAGGGTGCCGGTGCACCGCACCCTGCTGGACGCGCTCCGCGACGGGCTCGGCCTGACGGGCGCGAAGCGCGCGTGCAACGAAGGCACCTGCGGTGCGTGCACGGTGCTGCTCGACGGCGTGGCCGTGTACTCGTGCATGACGCTCGCCGTCCGCTGCGCCGGCCGGTCGGTCGAGACGGTCGAGGGCCTCGCCCGAGGCCGCGACCTCCACCCGCTCCAGCTCGCCTTCATCGAGCACGACGCGTTCCAGTGCGGCTACTGCACCTCCGGCCAGCTGATGTCGCTCGCCGGCCTCCTGCGCCGCAACCCGGCGCCGAGCGAGGCGGACGTGCGCGAGGCGGTGTCGGGCAACCTCTGCCGGTGCGGAGCCTACGAGGGCATCATCAAGGCCGGTCTCGCCGCCGCGGCCAAGTCCTCGTGACGCGAATCGTCCGGCGCACCAGCGAGTTCGAGGGGGTCGTTTCCGAGCAGCTCATGGTGGAAGGCGAGGACATCCCGCCGTACCCGCCGGACCGCACCCTGACGACCGTCGGCACGCCGCAGCCGCGCATCGACGGCGCCGCCCGCGTGACGGGCGCCGCGCGCTTCGTCCACGACCTGACCTTTCCGGGGATGCTCACCTGCCTCGTCCTGCGCAGCCCGCACGCCCGCGCGATCGTGCGCGACGTCGACGCGAGCGCCGCGATGGCGATCCCCGGCGTGCGCGACGTGATGCACGCGTTCAACAGCAAGCCGGTCCCCTTCCGCGGCGAGCCATCGCTCTTCCGGACCGAGGTGCAGTTCGCCGGCGACGAGGTGGCGGCGGTGCTCGCCGAGACCGAGGACGCCGCGCTCACCGCGCTCGACCGCATCGTCGTTGAGTACGAGGTGCTCGAGCACGCCGTCGACGTCGGAGACTCGATGCGCGGCGACGCGCCGCGACTCAAGGACGAGGGCAACGTCAAGGAGACGCTCAAGCACGACCGCGGCGATGTGGACGCGGCGCTGGCCGGCGCCGACGTCACGATCGAGGCCGAGTACCGGACGTCGGCGCAGCTGCACAACTCGATGGAGCCGCACGGCGCGGTCGCGCTGTGGGACGGCGACACCCTCACCGTCCACGAGAGCACGCAGAACATCTTCGGCGTCCGCGCAGGGCTGAAGGGGGTGCTCGGGCTGCCCTTCTCGAAGATCCGCGTGAAGTGCGAGTACATGGGCGGCGGCTTCGGGTCGAAGAACAACATCGGAAAATACACAGTGCTCGCCTGCCTCTTCGCCATGAAGACCGGCCGCCCCGTGCGCGCGCTCCTGAACCGGTGGGAGGAGAACGTCGCCGCGGGCAGCCGCTCGCAGACGCTCCAGCGCATCAGGATCGGCGTACGCGGCGGCGCCATCACCGGCATCGAGCACTTCGCATACGCGAGCGCCGGCCAGTCACCGGGCGTCTCGTCGCCGACCAACCCGACCAACGTCCTGCACGACATCGCGAACGTGCGCACCCGCAGCCACGCGGTGCAGACCAACGTCGGCAACTGGGCCGCGTTCCGCGCCCCCGGCCACGTCGAGGGGGCCTTCGCGCTCGAGTCGGCGATCGACGAGGTCGCGGCGAAGGCCGGCCTCGACCCGCTCGCGTTGCGCCGCAAGCACGCCGATGTCCAGCGCGACCCGTACAGCGGCCAGCCCTACTCCTTCAAGGCGCTCGCGCGCTGCTACGAGCGGGGGGCCGAGCTCGTCGGCTGGTCGCGCCGCAAGCCGGAGGGACTTCCCGGCTCGACGCGCTCGCGCCGCCGCGGCATCGGCATGGCCTCGCAGACCTGGAGCGGCGGCGGGACGACGCCGGCGTACGTGACCGTGCACGTCAACCCCGACGGCACCGTCATCGTGCGCTGCGGCACCCAGGAGATCGGCACCGGCACCAAGACGACGCTCGCGATGATCATGGCCGAGGAGCTCGGCATCCCCCTCTCGTGGGTGAGCGTCGAGGTCGGCGACACGGTGATGCCGTACGCGCCGCTCTCCGCCGGCTCGCTCACCACGCCCTCGCTCGGCCCGACGGCGCGCCTGGCCGGCAACGACGCGCTCATCCAGCTGAAGCAGATCCTCGGCGGCCTGCTCGAGGTCGGCCCGGACGAGGTCCGCATCCAGGACGGCCGGGTGATCGCAGGCGGCGCGTCGATGGGTCTCGCCGAGGCGCTCGCGAAGGTCGGGTCGTACACGGTCATCGGCCGCGGCCAGCGCGAGCCAAACCCCGAGAACACGCTCATCCGCTCATTCGGCGCGCACTTCGTCGACCTCGAGGTCGACACGGCGACGGGCGAAATCTTCGTCCAC
>VGPA01000159.1 GCA_016875665.1 Chloroflexota bacterium
CGCGCACCTCGCGCAGGCGGTCGGCGAACGTGGCGCGGTCCACGTAGCGCCCCACCGCGGGCGGAACGGCGGTCAAACCCGCGGTGTCGAGCCGCAGCACACCCTCCGCAACGGGCCGCTCCGCGTCCTGCACGATGCCATCAACCCACCGCGCGAGCGCGTCGCCGCGCGGCGTGAGCGGCATCGCGAGATCGGCGCCTCCGGCGAGGGCGCCGAGCCACGCGCCCACGCGTACCGGGAGCGCGCCGTGCTTGCCGAAACCGAGCGCCGCACCCGTCGCGCGCTCGATATCGGGCGTGAGCCCCAACGAGGCGTCGGAGGCGTACCACGCACGGTCGCCGAGCGACACCTCGATCGCCCCGACCGGCCACGCGGCGGCGGCATCCGCGATCCGGGCGCGCAGCGCCGGGCGCTCGAGCGACCCGACCGCGACCCCACCGACGGTCAGCCCCGGCAGCGCGCGCTGCGCGTACACGAGGTCGAGCGCAACCGCGCCGGCCGCGAGCGCCGCCAGGAGGCACAGCGCAACGAGTGAAGAGAGCGCCAGCGGCTCGACCGCATCCTGGGCCTTGCGGCGCAGGAGGATCCGGCCGGCAGGACGCGCGAGGGACATCACGCAAGAAGGCTATGTGAACGGGAAGGGACGAGCGAAGCGAAGTTCGAGGCGCAGCCGGCTCTGCGCTTGCGCAGAGCCTCGGGAAAATAACCGGCCCGGTACCCCAGGGGAGCAGGGAGTACCGGGCCGGAAGGCTTGAACCGATCGACGGGCGGGTCGACCGGAGGCCTCACATGGTTAGGAGCACCCGCTCGTCGAGCCGCAGTTCTCGCACTTGTGGCAGGTGCCGTTGCGGACCATCAGGAAGCCGCAATTCGCGCAAGGTGGCGCGTCCGGGGTCGAGTTGAGGCGCAGATGGCCAGGGGCGGCGAGCGGCTGCGGACCGCTCGCGGTGTGCGTGACGGAGTTGGCCTGGGAAGCGAGCTTGGAGAGGAGCTCGAGCTGCGGCGCCGGGTCGGCGACGGCGCTGGTGCGGACGAGACCGAGGTACGCCTTCTCCTCCTCGGACAGGAAACGGTTGCCGAGCCAGCGGAAGATGTAGTCGACGATTGAGCTCGCGTAGCCGATCTCCGGGTTGCCGGTCCAGCCGGACGGCTCGAAGCGCGTGTACGCGAACTTCTCGACGAGGTGCGACAGCGGGTCGCCGTGCTGGAGGAGCAGCGACACGCTCGTCGCGAACGCGTCGAGCATGCCGGAGAGCGTCGAGCCCTCCTTCGAGATCGTAATGAACAGCTCGCCCGGCTTGCCATCCTCGAACAGCCCGACGGTGATGTAGCCCTCGTGGCCCTCGATCTTGAACTTGTGGGTGAGCGAGGCGCGCGTGTCCGGAAGCTTGCGGCGCTCGCGCGAGACCACGACCGCCGGCACGGCCGCCGCGGCCTCGTCCTTCTTGGTATTGCTCCCCTCCTTGCCGGTGGAGAGCGGCTGCACCTTCTTGGAGCCGTCGCGGTAGATCGCGACCGCCTTGAGGCCGTGCTTCCAGGACTCGATGTACGCATCCATCACGTCCTCGACCGTCGCGGTCTCTGGAAGATTGACCGTCTTCGAGATCGCGCCGGACATGAACGGCTGGACCGCGCCCATCATCTTGATGTGGCCCATGTGGTGGATGTAGCGCGTGCCGTTGGGGGCCACGAACGCGCAGTCGAAGATCGGTAGGTGCTCGTCCTTCATCCCGGGCGCGCCCTCCACCGAGCCGTACTGCTCGATGTGGGCCGTGATCGCGCCGACCTCGGCGTCGCCGTAACCGAGCCGACGGAGCGCCGACGGGACGGTCTGGTTGACGAGCTTCAGCATCCCGCCGCCGACCAGGCGCTTGTACTTCACGAGCGCGATGTCGGGCTCGATGCCGGTGGTGTCGCAGTCCATCATGAAGCTGATCGTGCCGGTTGGGGCGAGCAGCGAGGCCTGCGCGTTGCGGTAACCGTGCTGCTGGCCGAGCCCGACCGCCTCATCCCACGAGCCGCGTGCGGCCGCCAGGAGCGGCGCGGGCGCCATGGCGTCGTCGAGCGCGTACGACGCGCGGCGGTGCATCTGCATGACACCGAGGTGCGCGTCGCGGTTCTTCGGGTAGTCCTCGTACGTGCCGACCGTGGCGGCGACGCGCGCGGACTGCGCGTACGCCTCGCCGGTCATGAGCGCGCTGATGGCGGCGGCGTAGCCGCGGCCCTCGTCGGAGTCGTAGGCGAGTCCGCGCTCCATCAGGAGGGCGCCGAGGTTGCAGTAGCCGATGCCGAGCTGGCGCTGCGCCTTGGCGTTGCGCGTGATCTTCGCGGTCGGGTACTCGGCGTAGCCGACGAGGATCTCCTGCGCGGTGATGAGCACGTCCACCGCGCGCGCGAAGCGCTCGGTGTCGAACTCGCCGTCCTGGTCCTTGAACCGCATGAGGTTCAAGGACGCGAGGTTGCAGGCGGAGTCGTCGGTCGACATGTACTCGCTGCACGGGTTCGACCCGTTGATGCGGCCGGAGTTGGGCAGCGTGTGCCACTGGTTCGCCGTGGTGTCGAACTGCATGCCCGGGTCGCCGCACTGCCACGCCGCCTCCGCGACCTCGCGCAGCAGCGCCCTCGCCTTGACCACCTCGACCGTCGAGCCGTCCTTGACCGCCTTGAGCGCCCAGTCCTGGTCGCCGAGCGCCGCGCGCATGAACTCGTCGGTCGCGCGCACCGAGTTGTTGGCGTTCTGGAACTGGATCGACTGCCACGCCTCGCCGTTGAGGCTCATGTCGTAGCCCTGCTCGCCCAGCGCCCAGGCCTTCTTCTCTTCCTTGGCCTTGCACCAGACAAACTCGCGCACGTCCGGGTGGTCCGAGTTGAGGACGACCATCTTCGCGGCGCGGCGGGTCGTGCCGCCCGACTTGATCGAGCCGGCGACGGAGTCGGCGCCGCGCATGAACGACACCGGTCCGGAGGCGGTGCCGCCGCCGGAAAGGTGCTCCTTGCTCGAGCGGATGGACGACACGTTGATGCCGCTGCCGGAGCCGCCTTTGAAAATCACGCCCTCGGTCTTGAACCAGTCGAGGATCGAGTCCATCGAGTCCTCGACCGAGAGGATGAAGCAGGCCGACGGCTGCACCCGGGCGCCCGGGACGCCGATGTTGAACCAGACCGGCGAATTGAAGGAGGCGAGCTGGTGGACCATGAGGTAGCGCAGCTCGTCCGCGAACACCGCGGCGTCCTGGTCGGAGGCGAAATAGGCGCTCTCGCGGCCCCAGCCGGCGATGGTGTCGACGACGCGGTCGATCATCTGCCTCACGCTGGTCTCGCGCTCGGGGCTGCCGAGCTTGCCGCGGAAGTATTTCGACGCGACGACGTTGGTGGCGGTCATCGACCAGAAGCGCGGTACCTCGACGCCTTTCTGCTCGAACACGTTGCCGCCGTCGCCGGGGATGGCCGCCTCGCGAAGCTCCCATTCGATCTCGTCGTACGGGTGGACCCCGGCGCGGGTGAAGGTCCGGGGAAAGCGAAGGCCCGGGCCGGAGGAATCGTCGCGGGCGGGGGTCCGAGGGGCTTCTGCGATGGCCATGCGGGGCCTCCTAGGTGTCTTTCGCTCTACCGACACAAGATGTTGGGGTTCCCGGGGGGCCGGCCCAACATCCGGTGGCGCAGGGCGCCAAATCTGCTCCTACCGGCTGGTCCTGTCAAGGGGGCGAAACGGCGCGGGTCGCCGGGAGCGCGCCTAAGAGGTGGCCGGAGCCCCCGCCAGCATGGCCCGGGCGGCCCCGACGTAGGTGCGGACGCCCGCCCGGAGGTCCGCCTCGCCGATGTTCAGCGCCGGGATGAACCGCGTGGTCTGGTCGTGCGAGCCGCACGAGATGAGGAGCACGCCGCGCTCCAGCGCCCATTCGATCGCGGCTTTGTTCGACGTGCTCGAGTCGAACTCGACCGCAACCATCGCGCCGAGGCGGCGGATCTCGCGCACGCGCGGATGCGACCGCAGGGGCGCGAGCTCCTCCTCGATCCACGCCCCGACCTTCTCGGCGCGCGCGACGAGGCCTTCCTCTTTGATCACGCGCAGCGTCGCGAGGCCGGACGCGCACGAGACCGGATTGCCGCCGAACGTCGAGCCGTGCGACGACGTGCGCCAGCCATCA
>VGPA01000160.1 GCA_016875665.1 Chloroflexota bacterium
CCAACGCGCCGTACGTCTACGGGGTCACGCTGAGCGCCGTCCTCCTGCTCGTCGGCGGCCTGCTCTGGTTCCACGTCGTGCCCCCTCGTTCCTCGGTGCGGCGCGCGCGACGACAGGCTCCGCCCTCGCGGTGGCGCTGGTCGGCTTCCTGCTCGCGCTGACCGGGGGCGCGAGCTCGCCGTACTTCCCGCTCTACCCGCTGGCGGTGATCGGCTCCGCGTTCGCGGTGCGCCCGGGCGCCACGCTCATCACGGGCGTCGCGGCGATCTTCGGCTGGGTGGTCATCGTCGGCATCGACACCGGCCAGCTGCGCGTCACCCCCGAGACGCTCGACGGTGCGTCCCTGCGCCTTGCGGCGCTCGGGGTCGCGACCATCATGGGCGTCGTCCTCACGCAGTCGCTCAAGCGCTCGACGGAGCGGCTCACCGAGCTCGCGCTGACGGATCCGTTGACCGGGCTGCGGAATCGCGCGGTGCTCCCGGACACGCTACGGCTGTTCCATTCGCTCGCTGAGCGGACCGCGCGGCCGTACTCGGTTCTCGCGCTCGACCTCGACGGTCTCAAGACGATCAACGACTCGATCGGCCGCGATGCCGGCGACCGCGCGATCGTCGCGGCGGCGGACGCGGTCCGCGCCGTGGTGCGCGCCACGGACGTCCCGATCCGCACCGGGGGCGACGAATTCATCGTGCTGCTGCCGGACACGCGCACCGATGGGGCGCGCATCGTGGGGGAGCGCATCCGCGCGGCGCTCGCCGTGCACACGGGGGCGACCCTCTCGATCGGCGCCGCGGGGTGGGCGAAGGGCGCCGCACCCGCAGCCGTCCTGACCGCGACCGACGATGCGCTCTACCGGGCGAAACGGGAGGGTCGGAAGCGCACCGTCGCGTGGCTCGAGGCATACCTCCCGGCCGACCGCCTGCCTTGACAGCCTTCGCGGGACCGCCGTACTCTGCTGGCAGTCTCGGCGGGGGAGTGCCAGAACCGTAAGGATTCTCAGGTCCTGGCCTCGGCCTGCCGAAAAATCTCAAGAGCAGGGAGCAGGCGATGGCAGTCGCGACGAAGAAGACCCTCAGACCACTCGGTTCGCGCGTCGTGGTCAAGCCCGTCAAGCGGGAGGAGACGACCCGGAGCGGGCTCGTCCTTCCGGACACGGCCCAGGAGAAGCCGACCGAGGCGGAGGTCATCGCGGTCGGCCCGGGCGACATCGACGAGGACGGCAAGCGCATCCCCATGGACGTCAAGGTCGGCGACCGCGTCCTCTACCAGAAGTACAGCGGGTCCGAGTTCAAGATCGACGACGAGGAGCTCCTCATCCTTGCGGAGAAGGACATCCTCGCGATCGTCGAGACCAAGTAGGAGAGAAGCATGCCGAAGCAGCTCGTCTTCACCGACGAAGCCCGCAAGTCGCTCAAGTCGGGCATCGACATCATGGCCAACGCGGTCAAGACGACGCTCGGCCCGAAGGGCCGCAACGTCGCTCTCGACAAGAAGTTCGGCGCGCCGACCGTCACCCACGACGGCGTGACCGTCGCCCGCGAGATCGAGCTCCAGGACCCGTTCGAGAACATGGGCGCGCAGCTCCTCAAGGAGGCCGCCACCAAGACCAACGACATCGCCGGTGACGGCACCACGACGTCCGTCGTGGTGGCGCAGGCGATCGTCCACGAGGGCCTCAAGAACATCGCGGCCGGCGCGAACCCGATGCTCCTCAAGCGGGGCCTCGAGAAGGGCGTCGTGGCGGTCGTCGCCGAGATCAAGGCGCAGTCCCGGGAAGTCAAGGGTAAGGAGCAGATCGCCCAGATCGCCGGCATCTCGGCCGCCGACAAGGAGATCGGCGACCTGATCGCCACCGTCATGGACAAGGTCGGCCGCGACGGCGTCATCACCGTCGAGGAGTCCAAGGGTCTGCAGTTCGAGACCGAGTTCGTCGAGGGCATGCAGATCGACCGCGGCTACATCTCGGCCTACTTCGTGACGAACTCGGACCGCATGGAAGCGGTCATCGAGGACCCGTACATCCTAATCACCGACAAGAAGATCTCGGCGATCACCGACGTCCTGCCCGTCCTCGAGAAGCTCGTGCAGGTGTCCAAGAACTTCGTGATCGTCGCCGAGGACGTCGACGGCGAGGCCCTGGCCACCCTCGTCGTGAACAAGCTCCGCGGCACCATCAACGTGCTCGCGGTGAAGGCGCCGGGCTTCGGCGATCGCCGCAAGGCCATGCTCGAGGACATCGCGATCCTCACCGGCGGCCAGCTGATCAGCGAAGAGGTCGGCCGCAAGCTCGACTCCGTGCAGGTCACCGACCTCGGCCGCTGCCGCCGCGTCTCGGCCAACAAGGACGAGGCGACGTTCGTCGAGGGCCACGGCTCTCAGGACGCGATCGCGGGTCGCGTGAAGCAGATCCGCAGCCAGATCGAGGAGACCACGAGCGACTTCGACAAGGAGAAGCTCAACGAGCGCCTCGCGAAGCTCGCCGGCGGCGTCGCCGTCATCAAGGTCGGCGCCGCCACCGAGGTCGAGCTCAAGGAGAAGAAGCACCGCGTCGAGGACGCGCTCTCCGCGGCCCGCGCGGCCGTCGAGGAGGGTATGGTCCCCGGCGGTGAGGTCGCCCTCATCAACGCGATCAAGGGCCTGGAGAAGGTCACCGCCTCGGGCGACGAGGCGACCGGCGTCGCCATCCTCAAGCGCGCGCTCGAGGAGCCCTTCCGCCAGCTGTGCCGCAACGCCGGACAGGACGGCTCGGTGCTGCTCGACGCGATCCGCCGCAAGCAGTACGACGAGAAGTCCGGCGCGTGGGGCTACGACGTGATCGCCACCGAGATCGTCGACCTGTACAAGTCCGGCATCATCGACCCGGCCAAGGTGACCCGCTCCGCGCTCGAGAACGGCGCGTCGGTGGCGGCGATGATCCTCTCGACGGAGGCGCTGATCAGCGACCTGCCGGAGAAGGAGAAGGCTCCCGCGATGCCGCCCGGCGGCGGGATGGACTACTAGTCCGGACGGAATCCGCACCCGCGTCCTGGGGCCCCGGCCGGAAGGCCGGGGCCCCTTGCGTCGCCCGGTTACGCTCTGGGCCAAGAAAACGGCTCGGAGGGTGCCCGTGAATCCAAAGCAGTTCCTGCAAATCGGCGGCGCGATTCTGCTCATCCTCGGCATCGTCGGATTCCTCGGCGTGTTCAACGACACGAAAGGCGCTTTCTACCTCACGATGGGCGAGAACGTCGCCCACACCGTGCTCGGGATCGTGGCTCTGATCGCCTCGGTCCAGCTCAAGGACGCTCAGGCTCAGAAGTGGCTCGTCGTCCTCGTCGGCATCGTCGCACTCTTCTTCGGCGTCTACACGCTCGCCGTGCCCGCGTCGCCCCAGCCGAACACCTTCGGCGTCGCGAACCTGGAGAACCCCGCGGACCTCGTGCTTCACCTCGTAGTCGGCCTGTGGGCGCTCTACGCGGCGCTGATGGGCAAGTCCGAGGCGTAGGCCTCCTGAGCCCGAAGGAGCGAAGGACCGGGCCGCGGCGCGGCCCGGTCCTCCTCCGGCCCCCCACCCGGCCTCAGGTGTGTGTTGTCGTTTTCCGGGCCCGTTCGTCGTTCACTTCGCCGTCCACTGCATGACCACCGGCTGAGCCGGCGGGCGCGCGTTGGTGCCCTCGTCCACCGTGACCAGGCAGCGCGCGATGGCGGCGCCCGCGCCGACGTTCGCGGTGACCTCTACGGTCTGGAGCTTCTGCCCATCGGGCTTGAACGTGGCGCCGCGGGTCCAGCGGCCTTCGGCGCTGACCAGCCAGAGCGCGTACTGCGCGCCTTCGCCGACCGGCTTGAGATCGTGGAACAGCACCCGGGCGCTGCCGTCCTGTCTCGCGACGAGCGTCCCGCCCGACCCCGTCCACTCGGCACCGGCCGCGCTCATGTACCACGAGCGGTCCGCGGTGGCGACCTCCTGCAGCTTGGCCTTCTCCTCGTGGGCGGTCTGGAGCGCGCGGTACTCGCCGAGGCTGGTCACGCTCAGGAGCACCACGGCGGCGCCCAGCGCGGCGAGCACGAAGCCGGTGGAGCGGACCCGGCGCAGGACCGGCCACAGCGGCGCCCGCGCGGGGCGCTCCCGGCCGGCGCTGGCGAGGATCCGCCGCCGCAGCG
>VGPA01000161.1 GCA_016875665.1 Chloroflexota bacterium
GGCGTGCCAGCCGCTCGAGGGAAGCGGGCCGTTCGGAGCGCCATACTGACCCGCATCTTCGTGCGGAGGTCCCGATGAGCGAGACCGTCCTCGTCGAGCGCGAGGAGCAGATCGCGACCGTTCGCCTCAACCGCCCCGAGGTGCTCAACGCGCTCAACACGGAGCTGATGAAGCGCCTGGCTGAGGTGCTCCAGGAGCTGGATCGCGACGACGCGGTCCGTTGCATCGTGATCACCGGGAACGAGAAGGCGTTCGCCGCCGGCGCCGACGTGACGGAGCGCTTCACGGGCAGGAGCGCGATCGACATCTACCAGGCCGACGTCGCGCAGGTCTGGTACGTGCTGCGCACCGTGGGCACGCCGGTTATCGCGGCCGTCTCCGGGTACGCGTTCGGGGCCGGCTGCGAGCTCGCGATGGCCGCCGACCTGATCGTCTGCTCCGACACGGCGCAGTTCGGCCAGCTCGAGGTGAATGTCGGCGTGATCCCGGGAGCCGGCGGCACGCAGCGCCTCACGCGCGCGGTCGGGAAGTACTGGGCGAACGACATGGTGCTCACCGGACGCATCGTCAAGGCGCAGGAGGCGCTGAACATCGGGTTGGTGTCGCGGCTGTTCCCGGTCGCCTCCTACCTCGAGGAGGCGAAGGCCGTCGCACGGACCATCGCCTCGAAGCCGCCGCTGTCCGTGCGCCTCGCGTCCGAGCTCGTCGAGCAGTCGCAGGGCGTCCCGCTGGACGCCGGGCTCGCGATGGAGCGCCGCTCCTTCGAGTGGGTCTTCGCGACCGAGGACAACAAGGAAGGCGTCGACGCCTTCACCAACAAGCGCACGCCGGAGTTCAAAGGCCGCTGAGCGCGCTGCCCTCCGCCGGGGACGACGAGCGCTGGATGGCGGCGGCGCTCGATGAGGCGCGCGCGGCGCCGGTGCACGGCGACGTGCCCATCGGCGCGGTCGTCGTGCGCGGCGGCGCGATCGTGGCCCGCGCGCACAACCGGCGCGAGGCCGACGAGGACCCGACCGGGCACGCGGAGCTCATCGCGCTGCGCGAGGCGGCGAAGGCTGCCGGCACCTGGCGCCTCATGGATCACGCCCTCTACGTCACGCTCGAGCCGTGCGCGATGTGCGCCGGCGCGCTCGTGCTGGCCCGCATCGGCTTGGTGGTATTCGCCGCGCCGGATCCCAAGGCGGGCGCCGTCCGCTCGGTGGAGGAATTGCTCGACGCTCCCTGGGCCAACCACCGCCCGCTCTGGAGGCTGGGGGCCCGCAGAGGCGAAGCCGAAGCGCTGCTTTCGTCCTTCTTCCAGAACCGCCGATAATCAAGAGCGGAGAGGTGTCCGAGTGGTTGATGGTGCCGCTCTCGAAAAGCGGTCTGGGAAACCAGCGCGGGTTCGAATCCCGCCCTCTCCGCTGGCGCAGCCCCAACGTGAACAGCAGAATGAGCGACGAGCGGCTTTGCCGCGAGGAGCGAGTCGGTCGGAGACCGAGTCACCGTCCGGTGACTAAGGATCGGGTGACTTGCTTGTCGCGGCTGACGCCGCGACAAGCGAGGAGAGGTCGCATAGTTGGTCTAGTGCGCTCGCCTGGAAAGCGGGTAAGCCGCAAGGCTTCGCGGGTTCGAATCCCGCCCTCTCCGCCACGCACGGCGGTTCCTCCGGCCACGTGACCGACGGCAGAAAACACCGAAAAGGGCGGGATTGAGTCGATGAGCGAGCTCAGCGACATCGCGCGCGCGCTGGTAGTTCCGGGCAAGGGCATCCTTGCGGCGGACGAGAGCTCCGGAACGATCAAGGCCCGCTTCGACGCGATCGGCGTCGAGAGCACCGAGAACAACCGGCGCGACTACCGCGAGCTGCTGTTCCGCACGCCGGGCGCGTCCGAGTTCATCAGCGGCGTGATCCTCTACGACGAGACCATCCGCCAGAAGGCCGCCGACGGCACGCCGCTGGTGAAGGTGCTCACCGACCAGGGCGTCCGCCCCGGCATCAAGGTCGACGTCGGCGCCAAGCCGCTGGCCGGCGCGAAGGGCGAGACGATCACCGAGGGCCTCGACGGGTTGCGCGAGCGGTTCGCCGAGTACAAGAAGCTCGGCGCGCAGTTCAGCAAGTGGCGCGGCGTGATCACGATCGGCGAGAGCATCCCGTCCTGGTACTGCATCGAGGCGAACGCGCACGCGCTCGCCCGCTACGCCGCCCTCAGCCAGGAGGCGGGCATCGTCCCGATGGTCGAGCCGGAGGTCCTCATGGACGGCTCGCACTCGATCGACCGGTGCTTCGAGGTCACCGTCACCACGCTCCGCGCGGTCTTCGCCGAGCTCCACCGCCAGCGCGTGCGCTTGGACGAGATGCTGCTCAAGCCGAACATGGTGCTGTCGGGCAAGTCCGCGGCGAACCGCGCGCCGGCGGCCGCGGTCGCGGAGATGACCGTGCGCGCATTCAAGGACGCGGTTCCTGCGGCCGTTCCCGGCATCGTGTTCCTCTCGGGCGGCCAGTCGGACGACGAAGCCACCGTGAACCTCGACGCGATCAATCGCCATGCCGCCAAGGTCGGCGCGCCGTGGGAGCTCTCGTTCTCGTACGGCCGCGGGCTGCAGGCCGCGCCGCAGAAAGCGTGGTCCGGCAAGGCGGCGAACGTCGCCGCGGCGCAGAAGGCGTATCACCACCGGGCGAAGGTCACCGCCGCCGCGCGGCAGGGGCGCTACGACGTCGCGCTGGAGCAGAGTTAGGTAGAGTCGCTTCTGCCGTGCTAGGTGGGGAACTAGCGGTGCCCTGTACCCGCAATCCGCTTCAGCGGGGCTGAATCCCCTCCCGAGGTCCGGCGTCACGGGTCCTGCGCGCAGCGAACGGCGCTGATGGTCGGGTCCTGTGCAGCAGCGGCCCGCGAACCCCGTCAGGTCCGGAAGGAAGCAGCGGTAAGCGGTCGTCGTTGGGTGCCGCAGGTCAGCCTGGCCGGAGTCGTGAGCCGCGTTGCGTGTCCGGGATGTCGCGATCGACGGAGGGTGCACGGCATCACGTCGTATCGTTCACCAGTGCCCGAACGCCAGGCGCTCTATCGCCGCTATCGGTCGCAGACCTTCGGCGAGATCGTGGGCCAAGAGCACGTCACGCGGACGCTGCGCAACGCCATCGCCAGCGGTCAGGTGGCGCACGCGTACCTCCTCACCGGCCCGCGCGGCATCGGCAAGACGTCGATCGCGCGCATCGTCGCGAAAGCGCTCAACTGCCCCAAGGCGAAGGACGGCGAGCCCTGTGACGCGTGCGAGAACTGCGTCGCCACGCGGGAAGGCCGATTCCTCGACCTGATTGAGATCGACGCGGCCTCCAACCGCGGCATCGACGAGATGCGCGACCTGCGCGAGAAAGTCCGCTTCGCCCCGTCGCAGGGCAGCTACAAGATCTACGTCGTTGACGAGGCCCACCAGCTCACGATCGATGCGTTCAACGCGCTGCTGAAGACCCTCGAGGAGCCTCCGCCGCACGTCGTGTTCATTCTGGCCACGACGGAGGCCGCCAAGCTGCCGGCCACGATCCTCTCGCGGACCCAGCGTTTCGACCTGCGCCGGATCCCGCACAAGCGGGTCATCGAGCAGCTCGCCGCGATCGCCAAAGCGGAGAAGTGGAAGGTCGAGCCGGCGGCGCTCGAGGCGATCGCCCGCCATGCGCAGGGCTCGCTGCGCGACGCCGAAAGCCTCTTGGATCAGCTGGCCGCGTTCGCGGGCGGGTCGATCAAAGCCGCCGAGGTTGACGAGCTGCTCGGTGCGTCCGATTGGGAGCACACCACGGGGCTGTTCGATGCCCTGGCGGCCGAGGACGCCGCGGCCGCGATCTCGCTCGTCGCGAAACTCGTCGACGACGGCCGCGATCTGCGCCTCTTCGTACGCGGCGCGATCGAGCACGGTCGAGCGCTCGTGCTCGCCCGCGCGAGCGGCACCTCGCCCGAAGGCATGTCGGAGGTCATCGCCGCGAAGATCCGCGACCAGGCGCCGCGCTTCACCGTCGAGCGGCTGGCGCGAATCGCCAAGCGGCTGATCGAGGCCGAGCAGCACCTGAAGACGAGCGAGGGCACGCCATTGCCGCTCGAGATCGCGCTGCTCGACCTGACGACGCCGCCATCGTCGGCGCCCGCTCCCGCGCCCGGCC
>VGPA01000162.1 GCA_016875665.1 Chloroflexota bacterium
CCGACGTCAACGTCAACGTCGACGCCGCGCCCGAGAACAGCGCGCCGCCCGTCGCGAGCGGCCCGTTCAAGTTCAAGGAGTGGCGCAAGGGCGACCAGGTGATCCTCACCAGGAACGAGCAGTACTTCAAGAGGGCTCCGTACCTCGACGAGTACGTGCTGAAGGTCGTCGCCGACTCGACGGTCCAGGCCGCTCAGCTGAAGACCGGCGAGGTCACCTATGGCCTGATCCAGCCGGGTGACGTGGCAAACCTGCAGAGCTCGTCCAACGTCAAGCTGTACCGCTGGCCGAACAACGGGTACGTCTACATCGGCTGGCGCGTGAACAACCCGAACGTGGCTTTCCTTCAGGACAAGCGCATTCGGCAGGCGCTGCAGCACGGCATCAACATCGACGAGGTCGTGAAGGCCGTCCTGTTTGGTGAAGGCACCAAGATGGTTTCCCACCACCCGCCCGTCTCGTGGGCGGCCGGTCAGAATCTGAACCAGTACCCGTACGACCGCGCGAAGGCCGAGGACCTGATCAAGCAGGCCGGCTACTTGAAGGGCGCCGACGGCGTCTACGCGAAGGACGGCAAGCCGCTCGCGATCACGATCGTCACGAACCAGGGCAACAAGACCCGCGAGACCTTCCTCCAGGTCGCCGTCGAGCAGTACAAGCAGATCGGCGTGAAGATCAACCCCAAGCTCGAGGCGTTCGAGTCGCTCGTGCCCAAGCTCACCGGCGGCTCGCCCGAGGTCGAGGCCGTGATCATCGGCTGGGCGCTCTCCGTGGACCCGGATCCGTTCACGATCTGGCACTCCAGCAACGTCGCGAGCCCGACCAAGGCGGGCAACAACTTCGTCGGCTACGCCAACCCGCGCGTCGACCAGCTCATCGAGCAGGGCCGCAACGGCCCCAACTGCTCCCAGGCCGCGCGCGCGGCCAGCTACCAGGAGTTCAACAAGATTCTCAACGAGGACGTCCCCTACATGTTCGGTTTCGCCCAGAACTCGATCGTCGCGGCCGACAGCCGCATCCAGGGGATCGTGGGCGGGCCGTTCGGCAACTCGAACGGCGACCACAACATCCACGAGTGGTGGATCAAGAAGTAGCGTCGCGCGGGAGTGAGGCGGCGTGAGGAAGTTCGTCCTCCGCCGTCTCCTCTACGCAATCCCCACGCTGCTCGGCATTTCCATGGTCGTCTTCATGGTCACGCGCCTCTCGCCGGGCGACCCCGTCCGCATGTACACCTTCGGCGCGCTCGACGTCACCGAGGAGGACATCGCCGACCTTCGCGCCTATTACGGACTCGACCAGCCCCTCCACGTGCAGTACGTGACGTGGCTCAGCCAGGTCGTGCGCGGGGACTTCGGGACCTCACTCCAGTACAACCGGCCCGCGCTGCCGCTCCTCCTCGAGCGCCTTCCGGCGACGCTCCAGCTGGCGGTCGTCGCGCTCCTGCTGCAGCTCGCGATCGGGATCCCGCTCGGAGTGATCGCCGCCCTCAGGCGGGGCGACGTGGTAGACGGCGTGATCCGGTTCTTCGGCGTGGTCGGGCACGCCGTTCCCGCCTTCTGGATGGGGCTCGTGATGATCCTGCTCTTCTCGGTGACGCTGCGCGTCATGCCGAGCCAGGGCGTCCTGACGGTGGGGAAGGACGTCTGGGACATCGGTGACCGCCTGCATCACATCGTCATGCCGGCGTTCGTCCTGGCGCTCGCCGGGATCGCGAACTACTCGCGCTACCTGCGGACCGAGACCCTCGACGTGATCTCGCAGGACTTCGTCCGCACCGCGCACGCGAAGGGGCTTCCCAACCGGACCGTCATGTACGTCCACGCGCTGCGGAACGCGCTCATCCCCATGGTCACCGCGCTCGGGGGCGTGCTCGCGGCGCTGGTGTCGGGCGCGCTCGTGGTGGAGCAGATCTTCACCTGGCCCGGCATGGGACAGTTCACCTACGCCGCGGCGCGTGCGAAGGACTACCCGGTGATCATGGCGGGCGTGATGGTGGCGAGCGTGCTCCTCGTTCTGAGCTATCTCATCCGGGACATCGTCTACGCGACGGTCGACCCGCGGATCACCCTCAAGTAGGAGCGGACCGGAAATGGCCACCGCCCAAGCGAGCGCGCCGGCCGGCCTCGTCCAGACGAACGATCTCGCCCGCCCGTCGCGGAGCCTCTGGTCGAACGCGTGGGAGCGGCTGCGGCACGACAAGCTGACGATGGCGGCCTCCGTCGTGCTCCTGGTGCTGGTGCTGGCCTCGGCTGCCGCGCCTTTGCTCGCGGCGCACATCTTCGAAACGACGTTCGAGGCGCAGAGCCTGCTCAAGGCCTACAGCGCGCCGACGACCGAGCCCCGCGCCTACCTCCTCGGTGCGGACGAGGTGGGCCGCAGCCAGGTGGTGCGGCTCCTCTACGGCGGTCAGGTCTCGCTGTTCGTCGGCTTCATCGCCGCGATGATGAACCTCACCATCGGCGTGCTACTCGGGCTCGTCGCCGGCTACTTCGGCGGGCGCATCGACGACGTGATCACCTGGTTCATCACCACGCTGAACTCGATCCCGACGATCTTCCTCCTGATCATCGTGTCGGCGCTGTTCACGCCCGGCGCGCTGACGCTCACCATCATCATTGGCGTCCTGTTCTGGACCGGCGTGACCAACTTCGTGCGCGGACAGACCTTCTCGCTCCGTGAGCGGGACTTCGTGGTGGCCGCGCGTACGGTCGGCGCCGGATCGTGGCGGATCATGTTCCGGCACATCCTGCCGAACGTCCTGCCCCTGATCTTCATTCTGCTCGCGATCGACATCGGCACGATCATCCTGGCGGAGTCGGCGCTCAGCTACCTCGGGCTCGGGATCATGCCGCCGACGCCGTCGTGGGGGAACATGCTGTCCAATGCGGCGACCTACTACCACCGCGCGTGGTGGCTCGTCGTGTCGCCGGGGGCGCTGATCTTCACGACGGTGCTCTGCCTGTACCTCATCGGCGACGGATTGCGCGACGCGCTCGACCCGCGCCTCAGGACGCACCACTAGGTCCGCCCCTTAGAGTCGTCTCCAGCGGCCCCCCGAAGTTGGGGTGGAGGTTGGGCATGGGCGTCGTCATCCTGGGCGGAGCGCGAACCCCCATCGGCGCGTACCGCGGCTCCCTGTCCGCACTCACGGCGCCGCAGCTGGGCAGCGTCGCGATCAGGGCCGCGCTCGAGCGCTCGGGCGTCTCGCCTTCGGCGATCGACGAGGTCTACATGGGCCAGGTCGTCCAGGCCGGCGCGGGCGGCGCGCCCGGGCGCCAGGCCGCGATCGGCGCGGGCGTGCCGTCCGATGTCACCACCACCACGGTGAACAAGATGTGCGGCTCCGGGCTCAAGACGGTGATGATCGCCGCGGCCCAGATCGAGGCCGGCCTCGCCGACCTCGTGGTTGCCGGCGGCATGGAGTCGATGTCGAACGCGCCGTTTCTCGTGCGCGGGGCGCGTGGCGGCCTCGGCCTGGGCGACCAGCAGCTCGAGGACGCGAACCTGCGCGACGGGCTCATCGACGCGTACGGCAACGGCCACATGGGCAAGTGCACGGACGACGTCGCCGCCCAGCGCGGCCTCTCGCGGGACGAACAGGACGAGTTCGCCTTCCGTTCGTACGAGCGGGCGCTGCGCGCCCAGCGCGAGGGCGACTTCGCGGCGGAGATCGTCCCGGTCGAGGTTCCCCAGCGGAAGGGCCCGCCCACGGTGGTGAAGGTCGACGAGACGCCGCGCGAGACGTCGCGCGAGACGCTCGCCGGCATGAAGCCGGCCTTCAAGAAGGACGGGACCATCACGGCCGGCAACGCGTCGAAGGTGAACGACGGTGCCGCCGCGGTGATCGTCGCCTCCGAGAAGAAGGCCGCCGAGCTCAGCCGCGACCCGATCGCGCGGATCGTGGCGCAGGCGCAGTTCGCGCGGAACCCGGTCGAGTTCATCCTCGCGCCGGCGGGTGCGATCAGGCGGGTCCTGGACCGGGCCGGGTGGAAGGTGTCCGAGGTGGACCTGTTCGAGGTCAATGAGGCGTTCTCGGCGATCGACCTCGTGCGCCGCGACATCGGCATCCCGGTGGAGAAGTTCAACGTGAACGGGGGCG
>VGPA01000163.1 GCA_016875665.1 Chloroflexota bacterium
TAGCGCGAGGCTGCCGAGCACGAGCGGCGCCGTGGCCTCGCGAGACCGCCCGAGGCGCCCCACGAGCGCGGGACCCGCGAGGAGCGAGGGCACGCTCACCAGCGCCACCACCCCGGCGGCGTGCGCGTCGCGGATCGCGCCGGCGAGCAGGATCCCGAGGCCGCCCATGAGCGCGAACGGCACCACGGCGAGCACCACGTTGTGCGGCCGGCGAAACGCGAGCAGGGCGAGGATGGGCATGCGCGCGCCGTGGCTCGCGAAGTAGACCACGAGCGCGAGCGCGCGGAGGTCTGCGCCCGACGGGTCAGCCGCGGAGCTTCGCCTTGAGCGTGGGCACGAGCTCGTCGATCGGGATGCGCACCTGCGCCATCGAGTCGCGCTCGCGGATGGTGACCTGCCGATCGGTCAGCGAATCGAAGTCGACGGTGACGCACAGCGGGGTGCCGATCTCGTCCTGGCGGCGGTAGCGGCGGCCGATCGCCTGGGTCTCGTCGTACGTCGACATGACGTGCGGGCGGACTTTGGCCCACACCTCGCCGGCGAGCCCCGAGAGCTCGGGCTTCTTGGACAGCGGCAGGATGGCGACCTTGTACGGCGCGAGCTCGGGCGTGAAGCGGAGCACGACGCGCGTACCCTCCTTGTCCGGCTCCTCGTCGTACGCGGCGCAGAGCACCGCGAAGGTCGCGCGGTCGGCGCCGACGGACGTCTCGACGACGTTCGGCACGTAGTGCTCCTTCCGCTCGTCGTCGAAGTACTCGATGTTCTTCCCGGAGCACTCTGCATGGCGCTTCAGGTCGTAGTCGGTGCGGTTGTGGATGCCCTCGAGCTCCTTCCAGCCGAACGGAAAGCGGAACTCGATGTCGGTCGCCGCGGCGGCGTAGTGCGCCCGCTCGTCCATGGCGTGGTCGCGGAAGCGCAGCCACTCCTCCGGCGTCCCGAGGGCACGGTGCCATGCCTTGCGCACGCCCTTCCACTGGTCGAAGAGCGCGCCTGCCTGGCTGGGGTGGCAGAAGTACTGCATCTCCATCTGCTCGAACTCGCGCGAGCGGAAGATGAAGTTGCCCGGCGTGATCTCGTTGCGGAAGGCCTTGCCGATCTGCGCGATCCCGAACGGCAGCTTCCGGCGCATGGACTGCTGGACGTTCTCGAAGTCGACGTAGATCGACTGCGCGGTCTCCGGGCGGAGCCACGCCACGCTGGCGGAGTCCTCGACCGGGCCGACGAACGTCTTGAACATGAGGTTGAACTTGCGCGGCTGCGACAGGCGCTTCTCGTTGCAGGACGGGCACGGCATGCCGGACGAGTCGAGCGCCCCGGCGCGCCAGCGCACCATGAGCGCGTCGCCGTCGGGCAGCTCGTCGATGCGGTAGCGCTTGCGGCACGAGCCGCACTCGATGAGCGGGTCCACGAAGTTCTCGACGTGGCCGGACGCCTCCCACACCCGCGGGTGCATGAGGATGGCGCCATCGATGCCGACCACGTCATCGCGCAGCTGCGTCATGGCGCGCCACCACGAGCGCTTGACGTTGTTCTTGAGCTCGACGCCGAGCGGGCCGAAGTCCCACGTTGCGCCGGCACCGCCGTAGATCTCGCTCGACGGAAACACGAAGCCGCGCCGCTTGGCGAGCGACGTGATCTTGTCGAAGAGCTCCGGTCTCGGATCGCTCCTCCGACTCATCGATTCACCTTCGTGAATCGAGTGCTCAGGGCTGGTCGCTCTCGCTCCTCGCGGCCAAGCCGCTCGTCACTCGCCTTCCGACTCATCGATTCACCTTCGTGAATCGAGCGCTCAGGGCTGGTCGCTCTCGCTCCTCACGGCAAAGCCGCTCGTCTTTCGCCTTCCTGATCATGCCGAGACAGGCCGCAGGCGCGCGATCTCGTCGAGGAGCCGCGCGGTCACGATGTCGCGGTCGAGCACCTGGTGGAGGAACGAGCGCAGGTGGCGTTCGAGCTCTCCCGCCAGCGGGGCGTCGATGCGCAGGAGCGCCGCGGCGCCGAAGTCGCTCGCGAGCAGGTAGCGCAGCGACTTCAGCGCGCGGAGCGACAGCGCGGCGTGCGACGTGCCGGCGCGCACCACACAGTCCGGGCAGAGCGCGCCGCCGGCCTCCGGGCTCCAGGCGTTGTCGCCCGCGACGAGCGCGCCGGAGCAGGACACGCACCGCATGACCTGCGGCCGGAAGCCCGTGCGGTCCAGGAGGTGGATGTCGAACCAGCGGCAGACCAGTCCCGGATCGTGCCCCGCGTCGAGGTGGCTGAGCGCGGTTTCGAGGAGGTCGAACACCGGAGCCGTGGGCACGCCCTCGGCGCTGAAGCGGTCGGCGAGCTCGGCCACGTACCAGCCGCCGGCCACGCCCACCAGGCTCCGCCGCAGCGCCGGATAGTGGGCGCGCGTCTCCGCCCCGGTGAGGATGTCGAGGTTGCGGCCGCGCACGAGCTGATAGCTCGCGTGGGTCAGGGGCTCGGCGTGGCCGGCGAGGCGCGCGAGCGGACGGCGGATGCCCTTGGCCACGACGCGGACCTTGCCGAAGTGCCGGGTCAGCATCGTCAGCACGCGGTCCGCCTCTCCGAAGTCGTGCACTTTCAGCACGATCGCCTCAGCCCGGTACGTGCGCGATGCCATCCGTGGGAATGGTACGGTTCGCGCCGTGATGGCGTCCGCTTCGCCGCACGCGCAGCGGATCGCCGACATCGACGGCGAGATCCGCGCGATCCTCGCCGCGCGCGAGGCGGAACTGGCTCCCTTCTACGGGATGATGCTCTACCACCTCGGCCTCGCCGAGCCGGGGTCCGCGACCGGCAAGCGCCTGCGCCCCCTGCTCCTGACCGAAACCTTCGCCGCGCTCGGTGGCGACCCGGGCCGCGCCCTGCCGGCGGCCGCCGCGATCGAGCTCCTGCACAACTTCACCCTGATTCACGACGACATCGAGGACCACGACCCGACGCGGCACCACCGGCCCACCGTATGGTCGGTCTGGGGGGTACCGCAGGCGATCAATGCCGGCGACGGCATGTACGCGGTCTCGAGGGCGGCCGTGCAGCGTCTGCGGACCCGCGGGTTCCCGCCCGACCGCGTGCTCGACTTCGCGGAGCTCCTCGACACGGCGTGCGTGCGGGTGTGCGAAGGGCAGTACCTCGACATCGCGTTCGAGACGCGCACCGACGTGACCGTCGAGCAGTACCGCGCGATGGTCGCGAAGAAGACCGGTGCGCTGATCCGGGCCTCCGCCGAGGGGGCCGCGGTGCTCGCGACGGATGACGTAGCCCTGCGCGCCGCCCTGGTCCGCTTCGGCGAGGCCTTCGGGCAGGCGTTCCAGGCCCACGACGATCTCCTCGGGATCTGGGGCACCACCGAGCGCACCGGCAAGGAGGAGCTCAACGACCTCACCAAGCGCAAGAAGACGCTCCCGGTCGTGCTCGCCTTCGAGCGGGCCTCGCCCGAAGGGCGGACGGCCCTGCGCGCGCTCTTCGCCCCGGAGGCCCCGCTGCCCCCGCACAACGTCGCGCGCATCCGCGAGATGCTCGAAGCGCTCGAGATCCGTCGCGCCCTTGAGGAGGAGATCGTGGCGCACCGCGAGCGTGCCTTCGCCGCGATTCGAGCCGCGGGCGGGGACGTGGCGGCACTCGAGGCTCTTGTACGATCCGCGACCGGAGGGGCGGGATGAGCGCGATTCCAGGCGACCTGATCCTCGAGCCGGGCGAGACGGTCCTGGTGGCCACGCGGCCCCTGTTCCCCTGGGAGCCGCTCGTCGCGCTGGTCGTGGCCGCCGGCGCGGGCGCCGCGATCCTCGCGCGCGACCAAACCGCCCTCGCCATCGCGCTCGGGGTGTTCGCGGTGTTGCTGCTCGTGTGGCTCCTGGTGCGATGGATCCCGTGGCGCGCGCGCTGGTTCGTGCTCACCGATCGCCGCGTCATCGTGCGCTGGGGCGTGGTGAACCGCCATCAGTCCGCGCTGCTCCTGGACCGCGTGCAGGACGCGAGCCTTTCCCGGCCGTTCCCGCTGTCGCTCGTCCGCGGCTACGGCGTGCTGCGGCTCGAGTCCGCCGGCGAGCACTCGTCGGAGC
>VGPA01000164.1 GCA_016875665.1 Chloroflexota bacterium
AGGATGCGCGTGGTCTCTTCTCTTTGCAGGGAGGGCGGAGTGTCTACCTCGAACGCGGGCTCCACGGGCTAGCGCTCCTCTTCGTCTGCGGACTCATCGTCCGATTCAAACTCATCGGAATAAAAGCCGAGCTCCTCGGCTTTGAAGACGGTCACGAGGAAGTCCTCGCGCTCCGGGTCATG
The DNA here is from genome assembly GCA_016875665.1 of Chloroflexota bacterium. Lineage (GTDB taxonomy): Bacteria > Chloroflexota > Limnocylindria > P2-11E > P2-11E > SHYN01. The sequence continues at coordinate 183 of VGPA01000164.1, forward strand.
CGTCTGCACGAGCTCCTCGTCGAGCTGGTCGATCAGCTGCTGCACCTCGTCGTCGGTCAGGTCGACCTCGAGCAGCAGCGTCCCGTTCACCTCGAACCGTCCGTAGTGGAGATCGACGCGACCGAGCCGCCGCGCGCCGCCGAAGATCGCGAACACCTCGCTCGTCTCCGTCCTGACCGATCGCTCGAAACGTACCGCTTCCATCTCGGCAGCAAATCTAGCCGGACGCGGTCATACGGGTGTGTGGATGGTTCGCCGGCCGGGGTGGGCACGAGGAGGGTGATCGACGCGTTCCTCTGAGGTCCGGCGGGAATTTCTAAGAGCTGCGGCCGACTCCGAGGCGTGCGGTGCGGATGCGGCCCACGTCCACCAGCTGAGCCGTGGCGCTCGTGGGGACCGGCTCGTCGGTGGCGACGATCATCAGCGCGCCGGTGCGGGGACCGCTCTCGCGGCCGACCTGCATCGACGAGATGTTCACGTCGTGCTGGCCGAGGACCGTGCCGACGCGGCCGATCATGCCCGGCTTGTCGGTGTGGCGGGTCAGCAGGAAGTGGCCTTCGACCGGCATGTCCACGCTGAACCCCTCGATGTTCACGATGCGCGGCTCACCGTCCAGGAGCGTGCCCGAGACCGCGGTGTCGCCCATGCGCACGTCGAGCAGGGCGGGGTAGCGGGCGGCGGCGCTCTCGCGGCGCTCGGCCACGTCGAGGCCGCGCTCGCGGGCGACCGCCAGGGCGTTCACCAGGTTCACGCGCCCCTCGGAGAACGTTTCCAGTACGCCGCGGACGGCGGCGGCGCGCAGGGGCTCGGGGCTCATCTCGAGCAGCTCGCCGTGGTACGTCAGCTCGACGGCCTCCGGGCGGCCCGAGAGGAGCTGCGCCGCAAGCGAACCGAGCCGCTCGGCGAGCACGAGCCAGAGCACGCCGCCGCGCTCCGCCGTGGGCGGACGCGGCGCGTTCACCGCATCGCTCGCGGGCTTGCCGTCCAGCACATCGAGGATCTGCTTCACCACGTCGACCGCGACGTTGGTCTGCGCCTCGGCGGTGGACCCGGCGATGTGCGGCGTCAGGATGGTGCGCGGCGCCTTGCGGATCTTGGCGTCGGCGGCGAGCGGCTCGGTAGCGTACACGTCGATCGCGGCGCCGCCGAGCGCGCCGGCCTCGAGCGCCGCCGCGACCGCGTCGAGGTCGAGCACCTCGCCGCGCGACGCGTTCACGACGATCGCCGTCGGCTTCATCTTGGCCAAGGCCTTGGCATCGATCAGATTGCGGGTCTGCGGCGTGAGCGGCGCGTGGAGCGAGAGCACGTCCGCCTGGGCGAGCACCGTGTCGAGGTCGGCGAGCGTCACGCCGATCGCCTTCGCTGCGGTCTCGGTCACGAACGGGTCGCTCGCGACGATCCGCATCCCGAACGCGGTCGCGTGCCGCGCCACGATCGTGCCGACCCGGCCGATGCCGACGAGCCCGAGGGTCTTGCCGCGCATCTCGGCGCCGATGAACTTGCTCCGCGTCCACTCGCCGCGGCGCACGCTCTGGTCGGCCTCGACGACCCTGCGCATGAGGGTCAGGGCGATGGTGAAGGCGTGCTCCCCGGCGGCGTTCACGTTGCCGAACGGCGCGTTCACCACGTAGACGCCGCGCGCGGTGGCCGCCGGGACGTCGATGTTGTCGACGCCCACGCCGGCGCGTCCGACGACCTGGAGCTTGGGCGCCGCGGCGAGCAGCGCGGCGGTCACCTTGGTTTCGCTGCGCACGATCAGCGCGTCCACGTCACCGAGGCGCCCGATCAGGTCGGGCTCGGCCAGACCGGTGGTCGCGCGGATCTCGCAGCGGCCCTGGAGGAGGTCGAGCCCCTCCTTGGCGAGCGGGTCCGCGACGTGGACCACTGGCCGCGGGCTCAACCCCGTGTCAGCGCCGTGAGCCGGCGGTGGCCTTGGATGGCGCGTCCGCGCTGTAGCTCCTCAGCGCGGCCGCGACGGCGACGCCCGGCTCGACCGGCTGGTTCAGGTCGCGCATCGTCAGCTCCATGGCGGAGAGGCAGGCAACCACGTCCTGGACCGTGACGAACCCGAGGTGTCCGATGCGGCAGATCTGCCCGTCGAGCTTGCCCGGGCCGCCCGCGATCACCGTGTCGTAGTCGTCGCGCAGGATGCGGATGACGTTCTTCGGGTCGACGCGGGCCGGCGGACGGAAGGCCGTCACGGCCGGAGACGCATACGTCTCGTCCGGGAAGATCTGCATGCCCAGCGCCCTGATGCCCGCGCGGGTCGCGCGGGCCAGGCGGCGGTGGCGCTTGAGGATCGCCTCCAGGCCCTCCTCGGCCATCAGCCGCAGCGACTCCTGGAGCGCGATGAGCACGCTCACCGCGGGGGTCGCCGGGGTCTGACCCTTCTCGAGGTACGCCTTGGCGTCGGCGAGGCTGAAGTACGCCTTGGGCAGCGTCGAGGTCTCCGCCGCCTTCCAGGCGCGCTCGCTCATGGTGACGATCGCGATCCCGGGAGGCGCCCCCCAGGCCTTCTGCGACGCGGTGACCGCGACGTCGATGCCCCAGGCGTCCACGTCGAGCTCCGCGGCGGCGGCGCCCGAGACCGAGTCCACGATGAGCAGGCGGTCGAAGGAGCGCACGACCTCGGCGATCTCCTTGACCGGGTTCAGGATTCCGCAGGAGGTCTCGTTGTGCGTGACCAGCACGGCCTTCACGTCTCTGCCGCCGTCGCGCTCACGCTCCAGCTCGGTGCGAACGTGGTCCGGCTTGACCGCCTGGCCGTACGGCGTGTCCACGCGGCGCACGTCGCAGCCGTAGGACTTCGCGATCGCGGCGAAGCGCTCGCCGAACGCGCCGTTGGAGAAGCAGAGCACGCGGTCGCCCGCCGACAGCGTGTTCGCGATCGCCGCCTCCATGCCGCCCGACCCGGACGCGGTCAGCGTGAGCACGTCGTTCTGCGTGCGGAGGAAGTCCTGGAGCGCGCGCGTGACGCCGGCGAGGAGCGCGGCGAACTCCGGCCCGCGGTGGTTGATCATCGGCCGGGCCGAGGCGTTGAGCACGGCCTGAGGCACGAACGTCGGACCGGGGATACGCAGGTTCTGCTGGCGGTACATGGAAGGGCCCCTCTCTACTGAGCCGATCGCAGCCAAGGCTACGCCTGGCTGATCCTGCCGGGTGTGTCGGACAATGATGCCAGTTGCGTCTCGCTCCTTCCATCCTCGCCGCGGACTTCGCGAGCCTCGCCGAGGCCGTGCGCGCGGCCGAGCGGGGCGGTGCCGATTGGATTCACGTGGACGTGATGGACGGCCATTTCGTGCCGAATCTCACGTTCGGGCCGAAGATGGTGCGCGATCTGCGGGCGGTCACCGCGCTGCCCCTCGACGTGCACCTGATGATCGAGCGGCCCGAGGACTGGGTCGCGCGCTTCGCCGAGGCGGGCGCCACGTATCTCACCATTCACGTCGAGTCCTCGCGCGACGTCCCCGCCACGCTCCGGGCGATCCGCGCGAGCGGCGCTCGGCCCGGCATCACGCTGAATCCGGAGACGCCCGTCGACGCCGTGCTGCCGCACCTCGTGGCTGTGGACCTGGCGCTCGTGATGAGCGTGCGTCCGGGCTTCGGCGGCCAGTCGTTCATCGAGGCGTCGGTGGACCGGTTACGCGCGATCCGTGCCGCGCTCGACGTCCGCGGCCTCGGCCGCGTCGAGCTCGAGGTGGACGGTGGGATCAAGGTTGGCAACGCGCGCCGCGCGGTTGAGGCCGGCGCGACGGTGCTGGTCGCGGGCTCCGCCGTCTACGAGGATCCGGAGGGGCCGTCCGCGGCCCTCGCGAAGCTGCGCGCGGCGGCTGGCGGATTACCCGTAGTGGCGAAG
>VGPA01000165.1 GCA_016875665.1 Chloroflexota bacterium
CTCGTGGCGGGCGGACAGGAAGACCTGCCGGCGTGACTCGTAGGTCTCGACGCCCGCGGCGAGCCAGATGTGGTTCGAGTCGGGCCAGAAGCCGCCGCCCGCGCGGTCGTCGTGCCTGCGCACCAGCGCTTTCGCGCAGAGCGCCCGCACCTCGACCGGGAACCCGCGGAGTGCCCCGCTGATCAGGTCGTGCCCGGAGTTCACTTCCAGATACGTGCGCGAGCGCCACAGCGCCGAGCGCACGCGGTTCCGCGCCGGCGAGGGCAACCGCTCGACGAGCCGGAGGATCGCGCCGCCGATGAGGTTGGCCGCGCTTCCCCGGCGGACCTCCTCCAACTCAGCGCAGGGGGACGCGGCCCATCCGGTTGGGCGGATTGGACGAATCCCCGTCGTCGGCGATAAGCACGAAGTTGCCGCTCCAGTGGGGGAGTGGGTACGCGCCGTCGTTGCGGTCCATCGGCACGCCGCGGTCCGAGAACCAGTACGGCGAGCCGAGCCACCACTCGTCGCGGTACCACTCGGTGAGCGTGAGCTCGTGCCCCGTCTGGTAGTCGAGCGAACGCGCCTTGTCGGGGCGGTGGTGCGCCGTGCGCGGATCTAGGTCGCCGCGCTGCGGGTCCATCACGACGACGCCGGTGATGCGCGTCGCGGGGTCGTCGACGCTCGCGCCGAATTCCCCGGTGAACCCGACGATCAGCGGCGCGTGCTGGCCGCCCAGTGTGATCGCCACCACGGGCTTGCCGCTGCGCATGAGCCAAGCGGCCGCAGCCCGCGTCATCTCCTCGCGCGTCGAGTAGATGTAGTAGTGGTAGTTGTTCGTCGGCTCGAGCCGGTGGAGCACCTCGGCGATCGCTGCCGGATCGAGGCCCGGGTCGCGGCTGCGGTTCAGGGGGCGCCCCATCGCGAGGATGCCGTACGCGGTCTGCACGTCACGGCCGGTCGTGTAGTTCTGGATGATGCGGGCCGAGGCGGCGGCGCACGCGAGCGGGTCCGCGCGCGGATCCTCGAACTCGGTGAACCACTTCACGTTGGTCAGCCGGGTGACCTGCTCCCGCGTCCTGAACTCGTACGTCGCGGCGACGGCACCGCCGAACACACCGGTGGCGGTGATGCGCGCGCTGAACTCGCGGCCACCCGGGAGCGTCCCGGAGCAGCGCGCCCGCCCCTGGGTCGCACCGTCGAGCACCGCCTCGCACGGGATGCCGGGATCGGGGTTCACGAGCACGGTCACATGCGAGAGCGGGATGTCCGACGTGAACGCGAGATCGAGGAAGCGCGGCGCGGCGCGCTCGCCGGACGGGCGCGCGAAGCTGAGCGTCGGTGCGCGGGCGATCGTGCCGCCCGCCTTGCCGGGACCGAGCACGTCGCTGGCGAGCGTCGACGGGCGGGCGGCTTCGCTCATCGCGAAGATGCCGATCGGGATGGCGAGGCCCGCGAAGAGCACAACCGGCAGCGCGACGTTGAGGGCCACGTGCATCCAGCCGCCCGGCGTGCCGTTCCGCGCCGGTGCGATGAACGGCCGGTAGCGCCGCGCTCCGCGGTGGGGCGTCGCGGGCATGAGCGCCTCGGGATGCACGCCGAGTGCGGCCCGTGCCGCGAAGTAGATGCGGCGCGTGCGGTCCACCTCGGCGGCGGCGGCGAACTCCGCGACCCGGCTATCCCGTTCGCGCGCCGATTCATACGCCGCCAGCGCCCGCTGGTATGCGGCGTGCGCGCTCGCGATCTCCCGCTCGGCCTCGTCCCCGCTCAACTGCCCCACGAAGTCGAGGATACGGGTGAAATAGGGCGTTTTGTTGCGTCCGTCACGTCGCGAAGGGGTCGCAGGACACGTCGAGGATGCTGCCCCGATGGCGGTGCGGGCCGCCCCTTGGCGCGTACCTTTCTCCTTATCACCGGAGAGGAGGAACGACGAAGTGAACAAGGACAGCGAGCTGGCGCAGTGGATCCGGACCGAGGGTCTGAGCCACGAGCCGAGCCGCGCCCAGTACCAGGCGGCCGACGAGCTCGACCTCTTCGCCGACGCGATCGGGTCGCTCGCGAGGCGGATCGGTTCGACGATCCGCAGCCGCACCACCCCGCGCCGCTAGGCCCAGGTGGTCGAGCTCGTGCCATACGCCGAGGCGCTCAAGCGCGCCGCGTAAGGCGCCCCGCGGGGACCTGTCCCCGCTCCCGGAGAGGACTACCCGTCCCCCCAACCACCCCACTGACCCAGCCTGAATAGGCTGGGTCAGTGGCGTCATGGGGTGCCGAGCCCAAGCCGGCCTGGTCCGAGATTCCGGGCGAGGTGCGCTCCGAGGCCGAGGGGCTGCTCCGTTCCCGGATCGTCCGCGCCGAGCGGGTCTACGGCGGGTACAGCCCCTCGGCGACCTTCCGCATGCGCCTGGCGAACGGACGGCTCGCCTTCTTCAAAGGGGTCTACCCGGGTGCCAACGACGTGATGTGGCGCGCCCTCCGTACCGAGCGGCGCGTCTATGGCGAGCTCGCGCCCATCCTCGGGCGCACGGCGCCGCGCTGCTTCGGCTCGTTCGCGGTCGCGGGCTGGGAGGTCCTCCTCCTCGAGGACGTCGGGGCGGCGGACGTCCCGCCATGGACGGCCGAACGGGTCCGGCGGGTGGCGGAAGGTTACGCGCGATTCCATCGGCGCACTCTCGGCCGCCGGATCCCGCGGTGGGTCCCCAGACGGCTCGACCTGCGTTTCGCCGGGCGATGGCGGACGATCGCGGAGCAGGGCCGGCTCGCGGCCGTGTCCGCCCTGGCGCGGGCGCGCTCCGACGAGGCGCACGAGTGGCTCGAGGTGTCGCTCCCTTGGCTGCGCGACTCGGCGGAGGACCTCGGCCGCGTGCGCGGGCCGAGCGCCCTGCTCCATCTCGACACCCGCTCGGACAACGTGCGCGTGGGGCCCTCGCTTCGGATCTTCGACTGGCCCCGGCTCAGCACAGGTCCGGTCGAGTTCGACGTCGCGGCGTTCGCGCAGTCGATCACGTGCGAGGGCGGCCCGCCGCCCGAGGCCTTCGCCGAGGCCTATTCGAGCGCGCTTCCGATGCGTCCCGCCGCGCTTCGGGCCTCGATCGCCGCCGTGAGCGGGTACTTCGCGGCGATGGCGCCCTTACCGCCCATCCCAGGCCTGCCGCGCCTGCGCTCGATCCAGCGGCGGCAGCTCAAGGCGTCGCTCGCCTGGGCCGCACGGGCGCTCGACCTTCCCGAGCCCCGCTGGCTCCGCGCCGTGGCGGACTAGCCGTGCCGGAGTGGCCCGACCTCCACGTGCTCCGCGCGCGCCTTGCGCAGGAGCTCGCGGGGCGGACGGTTTCGACGGTCGCGGTGCGCGAGCCCGTGGTGCTCCGCGCGAAAGCGGATCCCGTCGCCCTGCTGACCGCGCGCCGGTTCGCGGCCGTCGTGCATCGCGGCAAGTTCCTGGTGCTCACGTTCGACGAGCAGATCACGCTCGTCGTCAACCCGATGCTGTCGGGCCTCCTCGCGCTCGTGCCGCACGACACCAAGACGAAGGCGACCACGTGCGTGAGCCCGCGCTCGACGACGGCCGCGACCTGCGTTACCTCGACGACACGAAGATGGGGAAGGTCTACGTGCTGCGCGGCGAGGAGCCGGCCGCCGGCGTGCCCGGGTTCGCGGATCTCGGGCCGGATGCCGGCACGCCCCTCGGCGTGCAGGCGTTCGGCGCGAGCACCGCGAAGCGCCGCGCGATGCAGGTGCGGAACCTCCTGATGGACTAGACGTTCCTCGCGGGTGTCGGGAACGCCTACGCGGACGAGATCCTCTGGGAAGCGCGGCTCCATCCGCGCCGCAGCGTGCGCTCGCTGACGAAGGACGAGCTCGAGGCGCTGCGCGCGGCGATTCCTCGGACGCTCGCCTGGGCGGCGGGCGAGGTGGAGCGTGCGATGCCCGCCGAGCTGGGCGCCAAGCCGCGCGGCCACATGCGCGTGCGCGGCGCGTCGAAGACGCGGTGCCCGCGCTGCGGCACGGCGCTCGTCCTCCGGCATGGCGGCGAGAAGGAGATGCACTTCTGCCC
>VGPA01000166.1 GCA_016875665.1 Chloroflexota bacterium
GGCAAGCATGATCTCGCGGGTCATGCGCGTGAAGACCGCGCCCTTCTTCTGGTCGGCGGCACCCTTCTGGCGCTTGATCTGGCTCCACTTGGAATGGCCCGACATCGACGAAATACTATCCGGGGACCGGTCAAGGAGGTACCTGTGCAGGTTCCTTCCGCGCGCATCCGCAACGTGGCGGTCGTCGGGCACGGCGGGTCGGGCAAGACCACCCTCGTGGAAACCCTGCTGTATCTCGTCGGCGCGACCGCCCGCCTCGGGAAGGTCGATGACGGAACGAGCATCCTCGACACCGATCCTGAGGAGCACAAGCGCCGCATCACGATCAACCTGGCGCTCGCATCCTTCCTCCACGACGGCACGAAGATCAACCTGATCGACACCCCCGGGTACGCCGACTTCGCCGGCGACCAGCACGCGGCGCTGCGCGTGGCCGACGCCGGGCTCGTCGTGGTCGACGCGTCGGCGGGGCTCCAGGTTGGCACGCGCGCGGCGTGGGCCGAGATGGAGCGGTGGAAGACCCCGCGCGTGGTGGTCATCTCGCGCCTCGACCGCGAGAACGCGGACTTCGGCGCCGTGCTCCGCCAGCTGCGGGAGGCCTACGGCATCCGGGTGGTGCCGCTGCACGTCCCCGTCGGCGAGAAGGGCGGCGTGACCGCCACCATCGACCTCCTCCACAACCAGGTGCTGAAGGGCCCCAAGGACCCGGTGGCCGAGGTCTCGGCCGAGGACCGCGCGCGCGTGGACGAGCAGCGCCGGTGGCTGATCGAGGCGGTGGTCGAAACGGACGAGGCGCTCATGGGCGCTTACCTCGAGGGCCGGGAGCCGGCGTACGAAGCCCTGCGCGACGCGCTCCACGCCGCCGTGCGCGACGGCGAGGTGGTGCCCGTCATCGCGGTGTCCGCGGGCAAGCGCGTCGGCTTCGGGGGCCTGCTCGAGACGATCGTCGACATGCTCCCCGCCCCACACGAAAGGGGCGAGGTGCAGGGCACGGGGGCGAACGGCGAGGCCCGCTCGCGCAAGCCGGAGCCCGGGGAGCACCTCTCGGCGTTCGTCTTCAAGACCGTCGCCGACCCGTTCGTGGGCAAGATGTCGTACGTGCGCGTGTACTCGGGCACGCTCAGGGCGAACTCGCAGATCCACGACGTCGCCCGGCGCGAGACCGCGCGCGTCGGCCAGCTCTTCTTCCTGCGCGGCAAGGAGCAGGAGGCAACGGATACGGTCTCCGCGGGTGACATCTGCGCGATCCCCAAGCTGACCGTCACGGCGACCAACGCGACGCTCACCGACAAGGACCATCCCGTCACCTACCCGCCCGTCGACTTCCCCGAGCCGTCGTTCGGCGTGGCGATCGAGCCCGCGAGCAAGGCGGACCTAGACAAGCTCGGCCAGGCGCTCCACAAGCTGATCGACGAGGATCCGACGCTGCACGTGCGCCGCGACGACGCGACGCACGAGACGATCCTCTCCGCCATCGGCGAGTCGGCGATCGAGGTCGCCGTGCACCACCTGAAGGAGAAGTTCGGGGTGCAGGTGGAGACGCGGACGCCAAGGGTCCCCTACCGCGAGTCCATCCGCGGCAAGGCATCGGCGCAGGGCCGGTACAAGCGGCAGACCGGCGGCCACGGGCAGTTCGGCGACGTGTGGCTCGAGGTCGAGCCGCTCGTCGCGGGCACGGGGGTCGAGTTCGCGACGCGGGTCGTGGGCGGCTCCGTGCCGAAGAATTTCTTCCCCGCCGTCGAGAAGGGCGTTCGCGAGCAAGCGCAGAAAGGCGTCATCGCCGGATACCCGCTGTCCGACTTCAGGGCCACGCTTTACGACGGCTCGTACCACACGGTGGACTCGAGTGAGATGTCGTTCAAGATCGCCGGGTCGCTCGCGCTCCAAAGCTGCGTGAAGGAGGCGCAGGCCTACCTGCTCGAGCCGGTCGTCGAGCTCGAGGTCATGGTGCCCGAGGAGCAGATGGGCGACGTGCTCTCGGACCTCAACAGCCGGCGCGGCCGGGTGCTCGGCATGGACGCGATCGGCGGCGGCCATCAGCGGATCCGCGCCCACGTGCCCATGGCCGAGACCTTCCGCTACGCGACGGATCTCCGCTCGATGACCGGTGGCCGCGGGACGTTCACGTCCTCGATGCACGGCTACGAGGAATGCCCGCCGCACATCGCCCAGAAGGTGATGGCGGAGCACACCGCGCGCGCGGTCGAGGAGCACGCCTGACCACAGACTCCGGCGCGGGACTCAGGGGGTGTCGGCGACCATCCGCGAGGACAAGTAGGACAGCGTCCACTCGGTCAGGAGCGTCGTGCGGTTGCGGATCCCCAAGAGCTGCGTGAGGTAGTTCACGCGCCACACGCTCCACGCCGGAAGCCCGCCGAACACGCGGTCACCGATCTGCGCGCCCGCCTGGCGGCGCCCGAGCGCGATGAGATCCCCTTTCGGGTAGTGGCGGTATGCGACCGGCGGCTCCCCGCGCACGGCCCGGGCGAGGTTGCCCGCGACGCGCGGGGCCTCGAGGACGGCGACCTGCGCCTGCTGCGCGAGCGGCTTCCCGTCCTGAATGAAGTAGGCGGCATCGCCGAACGACCACACGTCGCGTCGGGCGCCCGCGCGGAAGTGGTCGTCGACGCGGATGCGTCCGTCCTGCGCTTTCGGCAGGTCGAGCCCGCGCACGAGCGCAGGCATCTCCACGCCCCCGCTCCACACGATCGTCCCGGCGTGGAACACCGCGCCGCCGCGCGTGCGCACGATGCCCGGCTGGACCTCGGAGACGGGTGTGCGCATGACGAGCGTGACACGCTGCTGCGCGAGGCGTTTGGTGGCGAGGAGCGAGAGCCGCTGGTCCATCTGCGTCAGCGGGCGCTCCGCGCCGTCGATCAGGACGATCGAGACCTCCTTGGCGAAGTCGATCTCCGGATACATCGGGCGGAGCGAGTGGTCCATCAGATCACGCATCGAAGACGCGACCTCGACGCCGGTGGGGCCCGCGCCGACCACGACGAAGGTGAGCAGGACCTTGCGGTCCGCCGCCTCGCGGAACGTCGCCGCGCGCTGGAACGTGCCGAGGATGTGCTTCCGGATGCGCTGCGCGTCGGCGAGGTCCTTCAGCGGGAGCGCGTTCGACCGTACGCCCGGGAGGCCGAAGTCGTTCGCGCTCGAGCCCGGGACGACGACCACGTGGTCGTACGGCACCTCGCCGTCGCCGGTGATGACGATGCGGCGGTCGAGGTCGATGCCCTGGACCTCGGTCCGCCGGAAGCGGAAGCCCGCGTGTGAGGTGGGCTGGCGCAGCGGGTACGCCACGGCGTGGGGCGGCAACTCCCCCGTGGCCACTTGATAGAGGAGCGGCGTGAACAGGTGGTAGTCGTTCCGGTCGAGCACGAGCACGTCGGCCTCATCGCGGCGCAGCCGCTGCTCGAGCTGCCGGATCAGATGCAGGCCGGCGAACCCGCCGCCGACCACGACGATGCGCGGCTTCTCCCTCATCCTGGTCCCTGCCGTGTGACGAGCGCTTCGACCCGCGCGAGCTCCTCGAGGTACGCCGCGGTGAGCGGATCAGTGGCGTCGAGTTCGCGGGCGCGTACGAGCCGCTCCCGCGCCGCCGGGAGGTTGCCCGACCGGAGCTGCGCGTAACCCGCGTCGGCGACGAACGCCGCGTCCTCGGGCCGCGCGGCGGCGGCGGCCTCGAGGTGCCGGACCGCGTCGTTCTGGTGGCCTCCGAGCAGGAGGGCGAGACCGAGCTCGTGCAGGGCGTCAGGCTGATCCGGCCAGAGCTCCAGCACCCGGCGGAACGAGTCCACCGCGGCCGCGTGGTCGCCCGAGCGGCGCGCGATGATGCCGGCCCCGAAGTGCGCCTCCCACACGAGCGGCTCGGCGGCGAGCACGGAGGCGATGTCCGCGCGCGGATCATCGAGCTCATCGGCCGGTGCGTTGAGCGCGCCTTGC
>VGPA01000167.1 GCA_016875665.1 Chloroflexota bacterium
GATCCAGGAGCAGCTGGGGTCCGTGGTCACGTGCGCGAACGCTGACGAAGGCCGCTATCAGCTCGAGGCGGGCTGTCCCCGCGCCGACGCGATGATCGCGGTCACCGGCGACGACGAGGACAACCTCATCATCAGCCAGGTCGCCAAGTTCCAGTGCCACGTCTCGCGCGCGATCGCCCGCGTGAACAACCCCAAGAACGAGATCGTCTTCAAGACGCTCGGGATCGACGAGACGGTCTCGTCCACGCGCGTGCTCATGGCCGTGATCGAGCAGGAGCTGCCAACGGGCGGCTTCATGCCGCTCATGCCCCTCGCCGGCTCGCGCCACGAGCTCATAGAGGCCGGCATCCAGCCCGGTGCGCCGTCGGCGGGCAAGACGATCGCCGCGCTCGCGCTGCCCGGCGGCGCGGTGTTGGGCGCCGTGCTGCGCGACGGCCAGGTGCTGCGCGCCGACGATCGCCTCGCGCTCCAGCCGGGCGACCGGATCGTCGTCTTCGCGCCCACCGCGGCCGAGGCCGAGGTTCGCAAGGCCATCGTCGGCTGATCGAAAGCGGCGAGCGTAGACTCCCTCCGACCGCACGGTCGTTGGGGAGGATCGCGGTGAGCATCACGAGGTCCGCGAAGGGTTCGCGCTACAAGGGCTACCGCTCGTATCAGTACCTCGAGGCGGGGGTGGACTACCAGCCCGTGGCGCTTCCGCCGGAGGTCGGGCGGGTCCCGTCGAAGCCGGTCGCGGTCAGCGCGGCGCAGGAGGAGCGCGTCCAGCGCCTGCTGCGCGACTGCCTCGTCATCTCGCTCCACGACCACACCGCGATCTATCCGCTGCATGCGGCGGACGCGCGGAACAGATTCGGCCGCGCCGTCACCGGCTACGAGGGCCTCAGCATCTCGGGCCTCGACGCCTTCTTCGACACGCCGAACAACTTCTGGAAGTGGGACGAGCTGATCCACGGCCTGGGCATGCGCCTTGCGGACCTGGCGCACCAGGACTTCGTCGTGCCGGCGCGAACGCTCGCGGAGATCCGCGCAGCCAAGGCGAACGGGCAGATCGCCTGCGTCTTCACGCTCGAAGCGGCCACGGTCATCGAGAACGAACTCGACCGGCTCGACGTGCTCTACGGGCTCGGCATCCGGCTCTCGGGGATCAGCTACTCGATGTCGAACGCGCTCGGCACCGGCGGGCGCGAGATCGGCGACGGCGGCCTCACCGCCTTCGGCCGCCAGGCCGTGAAGCGCATGAACAAGCTCGGCATGGCCGTCGACGTCTCGCATGCCAGCGACCAAACCTCGCTCGACACGATCGCGGCGAGCAGCGTTCCCGTCTTCATCACGCACGCCGGCGCCCGCAGCCTCTGGAACGCCCCGCGCATGAAGCCCGACGCGGTGATCGTGGCCTGCGCCGAGCGCGGCGGGGTGATCGGTGTCGAGGCGGCGCCGATGACCACCCTCGTCACCGACCAGGGCACGCAGACGATCGACACGGTGATGCAGCACTTCGAGTACGTCCTGCACCTCGTCGGGATCGACCACATCGCCTTCGGCCCGGACACGAGCTTCGGCGACCATGTGGGCCAGCTGCGCGTCTCGCACCCGCACCTGTTCAACGATCCCCGCGCGCACGGCGGGCTGACGTTCGAGCCGTTCGACTACGTCGACGGGATCGAGAATCCCGGCGAGGGGTTCCTGAACATCGTGCGCTGGCTCGTGGCGCACGGGTACTCGGACGGCGACATCGCGAAGGCGATCGGCGGTAACATCGCGCGCGTACTCGAGGAGGTGTGGACGTGAACGGGACGGTTGATCGGCGAACCCTGCTCAAGCTCGCCGGCGGGGCCGGCGTCTCCGTGGTCGCGGCGGCAGCCTGCGCGCCGAGTGCGCCCGCCGCCGCGCCGGTCCTGACGCCGCGGCGCGGCGGGACGCTCACCTATGCCACCAGCGCCGAGCTGGTCAGCATCGACCCCGCTTACTCCGGCGACGCCAACTCGTCCGCGGCGCTGCTCCTGATGTTCGAGCCGCTCATCGGGCAGAACACGGATCTCGAGCTGGTGCCTCGTCTCGCGACGAGCTGGGAGGCGGCGGACCGGGTCTGGACGGTCAAGCTGCGCAGCGGCGTCCAGTTCCACGACGGGACGCCGTTCAACGCCGACGCGGTCAAGGCGCACTTCGACCGCCTGGCCGGCCCGGAGCGACCGACCCGCGGCGGCGGCTGGGTGGCGATCATCGACAAGGTCGAGGTCGTCGATCAGCAGACGATGCGCTTCACGACGAAGGTTACGGATGCCTTCTTCCCGTACCGGCTGGCGAGCCCGACCCTCGGCTTCATCGAGAGCCCGTCGGCGCTGGCGAAGCTCGGGAAGGACGGCTTCGGTCGGGCGCCCGTCGGCACGGGACCGTTCAAGTTCGGCGAGTGGGTGAAGGACGAGCGCTTCACCGCGGTGCGCAACGACGCCTACTGGGGTGACAAGGCGTACCTGGACAAGGTGGTCATCCGGCCGACGCCGGAGGCGGAGGCGCGCGCGATCGCTCTGGAGTCGGGCGACGCGCAGATGATCGTGCGGCTCAACCCCGAGCAGCTGTCCCGCTTCGCGGGCGCGCGCTACCGCGTCAGCACGAAGTCCTCGACCCGGACGCTGTTCATCGGCATGGCGGCCATGAAGAAGCCGTTCAACGACATCCGCGTACGGCAGGCGCTGAACTACGCGATCGACAAGGACTCGATCGCGAAGAACATCTACGGCGGTCTGGGCGAGGTCGTGGGCGGCCAGGTGCCCCCCGGGGTCCCGGGATACGTCAAGGTGGCGGGCTTCCCGTACGACCAAGCCCGCGCCAAGCGCATGCTCGCCGACGCGGGGTATCCGAACGGCTTCTCCGCCACCCTCGTCGGCACGAAGGGCGCGTACCTGAAGGACCACGAGATGCAGCAGGCGCTGCAGCAGCAGCTGCGCGCCGTGGGCGTCGACCTCAAGCTCGAGATCGTCGAGCTCGCGAAGTACCTCGAGCTCATCCGGACCGCTCCCGACAAGAGCCCGCTGGAGATGTGGTTCGACTCGTGGGTCGGGGTCGAGGCGAGCGGCTACGTCGTCGACCGCTACGGCTGCGCGAAGTTACGGCCCGCCGGGGCCAACACCGCCGGCTTCTGCGACGCGTCGATCGACAGCGCCGCGATCAGCGCGGTCGCGACCACCGACGCCACCCAACGGGAGGCACTGCTCAAGAGCGCGCAGGAGCGGATCTCGCAGGCCGCGCCGAGCATCTGGGTCCTCGCGGCCCGGGAGGCCGCGGGACTCAGCGCGAAGCTCCACGGCGTGGTGCATCGTCGGGACACGATCCTCACCGTCGACGAGCACACCTGGCTGGAGGCCTAGCCGCAGGAGCGTCCTCGACCGCGAAGGTGCGGACGGCCCCCGGGGAGGGGACCTTCGGACGTCGCCCCGCGGGGCCCGCCGGACGACCCTTCACGTCGTGGAAGGCGGACGGGGGAAGCCGATCGAGTGGGAGGGGACGATCCCGCTCCTCACCAGCCGCTTCTACCTCGCCGATCTGGTGACCGCCGTCGCGATCTCCGCGGCCGCGGTCCACGTTCTAGTCCTGCTCGCGGGCCTTGCGTTCGAGGGGCGCCCGGTTCTCCTTCCGTGGCAGTTCGGCGTGTTCGGAGGACTCGGGCTGCTCGCGCTGTTTGTGATCGTGACGCTCGTGGTCTTCCCCGGCGGCGTGGACGCGACCTTCCGCGTGGACGACGAGGGCGTGTCCGTGCGCGCGGGGAGCCGCATCCGCAAAGTGAACCGCGGCGTCCTCTGGCTGGCGCTCTTGAGCGGGCGCGCCGGGACGATGGGTGCGGCCATGCTGGCCCAGTCGCGCGAGGACACGTTTGTGTCCTATGCGGACGTGCGCGGCCTGTGGCTCCACCCCGGCCCGCGGGTGATC
>VGPA01000168.1 GCA_016875665.1 Chloroflexota bacterium
GACGCAGGCGGGGTCCTCCTCGACCCTTGCGGGCGTGCAGGCCGCGCGCTGGAGCAGCACGGTGACCGTGACGCCGGGCGCGACGACGTGGAACGTCCGCTCGAACGGGATCCCCGACTGCGGCTTTGCGCAGCAGTACCTCGTGCCGAGGCCCGGGGTGCAGCTGGTGGGCGGCGTGCCGACGTCGATCGACCAGCTCCAAGCGATGAACAATCCGATGGGCGCGCAGTCCTACAACCTGACCATCCCGCTGACACCCACCGCGCGGTCGAGCGCGCTGACCGCGCCGGGCGGCATGATCGGCATCGCGATCAACGGCGCCGCGATCTACAACCCCTACGAGGCCGACCAGCGCACGGTCGCGCTCGATCACAACTTCACCAGCGGCGGCGCGTCGTTCATCGACTCGTCGAACGGCCACCCCGATCAGAACCGCGCGTACCACTACCACGGCGCGCCGGTCTGTCTCTCGCAGCGCGTCGACGTGCCGGGCCAGCATTCGGGCATCGTCGGCTTCCTGCGCGACGGCTTCCCGGTGTACGGCTTGCGCGGGGCGGGCGGGGTCACCCCGACGGACCTCGACTCATGCAACGGCCACTTCGGCCCCACGCCGGAGTTCCCGCAAGGGATCTGGCACTACCACTTCGCGGACCGCGCGCCGTACTCGTTCCGCTGCTACCACGGGAACGTGCCGTAAGCGCTCACGACGCGGAGCCGTCTCGAAGGCGGGGGACGTGCGAGCGCGGCGAGCCCTACGAGAACCGGGCGAGCACCATGGTGCCGATGATCACGAGGCCAAGCGCGATTTGGACGAAGCCCACGGTCTTGAGGCGGTCCTGGACCTTCGCCATCTCCTGCGCGGCGGCCTGATCGCCCTGTCCGGCCTTGGGGCCGAGGCTCAGCATCCGCTTGAGGTTGGGCTTGAGGACCGCGTGGCCGATGACGAGGAGCACCACCGTGAGGACGATGCCGATCAGCAGCGAGGTGGCCCAGCGCGACTCGAGCGAGGAGAACTCGCTGCCGCGACCGCTCACGACCACGCGCAGGAAGCCGGTGAGGATCGTGAGCTCGCCGAGACGCAGGAGGTAGAAGACCTGGCGCGGACCGAGCTGCGCGACCGCGGCGCCGCGCATGGCCGGCGGGATCGCCCCGACGGCGGGCGCCTGCACCAGAATCGAGTAGAAGCCGCCGCCGACCCACAGGAGGCCTGCGAGCACGTGCGCGTACTGCACCACGAGAAGTCCTGCGTCCATGGTTCGATACTTTAGCCGTGCCCGCCGACTACTACGCGCTGCTCGCGATTCCGCGGACCGCTTCCGAGGAGCAGATCCGCTCCGCATACCGGAAGCTCGCCCGCCAGTACCACCCCGACGTGAACCCTTCCGCGGACGCCGCCGAGCGCTTCAAGGCGGTGACGGAGGCGTACGAGGTGCTCTCGGACGCCCAACGCAGGCAGCGCTACGACATGTTTGGATCGAACGGCGGCGACTTCGGGATCGGCGACCTGTTCGACCAATTTTTCGGCGGAGAGACGCGGCGCCGCGAGCGTGGCCCGTTGCGCGGCGCCGACCTGCGCTTCGAGCTCGAAATCGACCTGCTCGACTCCGTGATGGGCGCCGAGCGCACGCTCACGATCCCGCGACTCGACCCGTGCCAGCGGTGCAAGGGCTCCGGCGCAGAGCCGGGCGCGGCCGTCTCGACCTGCGGCGGGTGCAACGGGCAGGGCGAGGTGCGGCAGGTCCGCCAGTCGGTGTTCGGGCGGTTCGTGAACGTCTCGGCCTGCCCGCGCTGCGGTGGCGCCGGGAAGGTTGCCGAGCGGCAGTGCGGCCAGTGCCGCGGCGAGGGGCGTGAGCGCATCGAGCGCTCGGTGAGCCTGAGCATCCCCGCCGGCATCGACGACGGGCAGCAGCTCCGCGTGTCGGGCGAGGGTGAGGCCGGGATGCGCGGCGGTCCGTCCGGCGACCTGTACGTGCTCATCCGGATCAAGGAGCACCCGCGCTTCAAGCGGGACGGCGACGACCTGCTGCACGTTCTGCGCGTGAGCCCGGCACAGGCGGCGCTCGGCGCCGACGCGGCCGTGCCCACGATCGAGGGCGAGGAGGCCAAGCTGAAGGTGCCCGCGGGCGCGCAGCACGGCCAGGTCATCCGCCTCCGCGGTAAGGGCGTACCGCGGCTCGGACAGGGCGGGCGCGGGGACCTTCTCGTGTTCATCGAGGTCGCGATCCCGAAGGCGCTCAACAAAGAGGAGCGCAAGCTCTACGAGCGCCTCCGGGAGATCGCCTCGCCGCTCGCTCAGGACGAGTCGTCGATGTTCGACAGGATCAAAGACGCCTTCGGGCAGTGATGAACCGGGCGCGATGGCTCGAGGTGTCGGTCGCAGCGAACGTCGAAGCGGTGGAGGCGGTGAGCGAGATCCTCGGCCGTGAAGCGATCGGCGGTGTCGCCGTGGAGGAGCCGGTCCCGCCCGAGGCCTTTGGCGTCGAGTCGGCCCCCCGCGCCCGCGACGAGGCGGATCACCTCGTGAAGGGCTACCTCCAGGACGAGCCCGGCTCGCGCGAGCGGCTCGTCCGCGTGCGCGACGCGATCGGCCACCTGCAGGCGTTCGGCCTCGGTCCGATCGGCGACGTGCGCGTCCGTGAGATCGATGACGCCGACTGGCTCGAGGCGTGGAAAGAGACCTTCCGGCCGATCCGCATCGGCGCGTTCCTCGTGCGGCCGACCTGGAGCGCGGCGGACGCCGACGCCGGCGCGATCCCGCTCGTGCTCGATCCGGGCATGGCGTTCGGGACGGGCCTGCACCCCACCACCCAGCTGTGCCTGCGCCGGATCGGCGAGCTCGAGCTCGCCGGCCGGTCGCTCCTCGATGTGGGGTGCGGATCCGGCATCCTCGCGATCGGCGCCGCGAAGCGCGGTGCAGCGCCCGTGCGCGCGGTCGACACCGATCCGCTCGCCGTGGACGCGACCGCGGAGAACGCGGCGGGGAACGCCGTCGCGATCGAGACCGCGGGCGGCAGCGCGGCCGACGTGGCGGGCCGGTTCGATGTGGTGGTCGCGAACATCGTCGCTCCCGTGCTGCGCGCGATCGCCGGTGACCTCGCCGCCCGGGTGGCACCCGGCGGCACCCTGCTCCTTTCCGGCGTCATCGTCGACGCCGAGGCCGGGGTGCGCGAAACGTTCGCGGGGCTCGGCTTCCACCCGACGGCGCGCGCGCAGGAGGGCGACTGGGTCGCACTGACCCTCACCCGCTCCGCCGCGTGAGCGTGCGTTTCTTCGCGGGGGAATCGGGCCTCTCCGCCGAGCAGCGCCGCCAGGTGGTCACGGTGCTGCGGCTGGTGCCGGGCGCCGTGATCACCCTCGTCGCCGACGGCGTCGAGCGCGACGTGCGCCTCACGCGGGTTGCTCTGGACGCCGTGGAGGGCGACGTCGTCGCGACGCGCGGGGCCGCCGCCGAGCCGCGCGCGAGCCTCGTGCTGGCGATGCCGCTGCTGCGCGGCGAGCGCAGCGAGGAGATCGTCGAAGCGGCAGCGCAGCTCGGCGTCCGCCGCTTCGTGCCGTTCGTCAGCGAGCGCTCCGTGGTCAGGGAGCTGTCCACAGCGAAGCGCGAGCGCTGGCGCCGTATCGCGCGCGAGGCCGCGGAGACCGCGCGCAGGGGGCGCATCCCCGCGATCGACGAGCCGCGCCCGTGGCCCGAGGCGCTCGCCGCGCTCGAGCTGCCGCTGGTCGTCGCGTGGGAGGAGCACCCCCACGGTGATGCGCTGGAAGCGGCGATCCCACGCGGTGACCGGCTGTCGCTGGTCATCGGCCCGGAAGGCGGGCTCACCGCGACCGAAGTGGACGCCGCACGCGCCCGCGGTGCCCGGGTCGCGTCGCTCGGGCGGCGGGTGCTGCGCGCCGAAACGGCCGCGATCGCGGCGGTCGCCCGCG
>VGPA01000169.1 GCA_016875665.1 Chloroflexota bacterium
CGCGACCTCACGGACATCGGCCTGCTCGCGCGGTGGGGCGTCGCGTCGGCCGTGGTCGGCCGCGCGATCGCGGATGGCCGTTTCACGCTGGCGGAGGCCGCGGCAGCCGCGCGATGAAGGTCGCACTGCTCTCGGACATCCACGCGAACCTCACGGCGCTCGAAGCGGTCCTCACGTCGCTCGGTCCGGTGGACGCGATCTGGGCGATGGGGGACACCGTCGGCTATGGCCCCGACCCGTCCGACACCCTCGCGCTCGTGCGCGAGCGCGGCGTGCTCCTGGTCGCCGGCAACCACGACCGCGCCGTCGCGACCGGACACGGGCTCGAGCACTTCAACAAGGCGGCGGCGGACGCGGCGAGGCTGCACGCCGCCTGGCTGAGTCCGGCGGAGCGCGACGCCCTCGCCGCCCTGGACGAGGTCGTGGTCGAAGGCGGCTTCTCGCTCTGCCACGGGAGCTTCCGCGACCCGCTCTGGGAGTACGCGTTCACCGCGCAGATCGCCGGCGCGAGCCTCGCTCGCGCGTCGACGCCGCACGGCTGCTGCGGGCACACGCACGTCCCGGTCCTGTGGCGCGACTCGGGCGGGGCGCTGCAGGGGGTGCGCCCGATCGAGGGAGAGCCGATGCCGCTGGGTGAGCGCGCGCTCGTGAATCCGGGCAGCGTCGGGCAGCCCCGCGACGGCGACGCGCGCGCCTCGTATGCGGTCCTCGACGACGCGGCGATGACGGTCACGTTCCGCCGCGCGGCCTACGACGCGGCCGCGGTCCGCACGCGGATCCACCGGCTCGGCCTGCCCGAGGTGCTGGGAGACCGGCTGATCCACGGCCTGTAGGGACTGACTAGAGTCACTCCCACGTGAGTGGTCCCCGCGACGACGACGCGCCCTCCCTCGAGCAGCGCGAGAGCCGGTCCGGCAAGCTGGCCGGCGACCGCTACGTGCGCATCGTCCGCCCCAAGGAGTTCCGCCGTGAGAGCGGCCACTTCGTCGCGACCGAAGACGCGATCGCCCCTACTGACGACGCCGGGCGCTTCTGGAGGCGGGTCCGCCGCACGCTGCTCGGGCGGCCGATCTCGAGCGAGTCGGAGGTCAGCGAGCGCGTCTCCAAGAAGACGGGGCTCGCGATCCTCGCCTCGGACAACATCTCGTCCTCCGCCTACGCCACCGAGGAGGCGATGCGCGTCCTGGCGCTCGCCGGAAGTGCGGCCCTCGCCCTCACGATGCCGATCGCCCTCGGCGTGGTGGCGGTCCTCGCGATCGTCGTGCTCAGCGAGTCGCGCGTTATCCGTGCGTATCCGAACGGAGGCGGGTCGTACATCGTCGCGCGCGAGAACCTCGGGACGCTCGCGGGTCTCGCCGCCGCCGCGGCGCTGCTGATCGACTACGTGCTGACCGTCGCGGTCTCCAGCGCGGCGGGCATCGCCGCGCTGTCCAGCTTCGTGCCGTGGCTGCACGACCACCGCGCCCTGGCCGCGATCTCGCTGGTCGGGCTGCTCATGATCGGCAACTTGCGCGGCGTGCGGGAGGCCGGCCTGCTCTTCGCGCTGCCGACGTACGCCTACGTCGGCTCGCTCGGGCTCCTCATCACGGTGGGCCTCGCGCGCGTGCTGTCCGGCGACGTGCCGGTCGCGCCGTCCCCGCCGGTCCCGTTCGAGGACCACGGCACGATGGCCCTGACGACGCTCCTCGTGCTCCGTGCGTTCGCGTCGGGCTCGGTGGGCCTCACGGGCAGCGAGGCGGTCGCGAACGGGGTGCCCAACTTCAAGCCACCGGAGCCGCGCAACGCGGTCATCACCCTCCTGCTCATGGGCGGGCTGTTCTCCACGATCTTCCTCGGGATCACCTACCTCGCGACAACCATCGGCGTGCAGCCCGACCACGGCGAGCTCGAGACCGTGAACAGCATGCTCACGCGCGCCGTGTTCGGTCCGGGCACGCCGCTCTACTACCTGGTGCAGATCACCACGGCGGTCATCCTGCTCCTCGCCGCCAACACCGGCTTCACGGGCTTCCCGCGCCTGGCCTCGATCCTCGCGAACGACCGGTTCATGCCGCGCCAGTTCGCCATCCGCGGCGACCGGCTCGCGTTCTCGTTCGGCATCGTCGTCCTGGCCGTGACCGCGGCGGTCGTGCTGTGGGCGTTCCGGGGCAGCGTGACCGCGCTGATCCCGCTCTACACGCTCGGCGTGTTCGTCGCGTTCACGCTCTCGCAGAGCGGGCTCGTCCGCCGCTGGTGGCGCCTGCGCAACCGCGGGTGGCGGCTCAGCATCCTGATCAACGCCATCGGCGCGGCGGTGACCGGCACGGTGCTCGTGGTGGTCGCGGTCACGAAATTCGAGGGCGGCGCGTGGATGGTGCTGGTAGTGATGCCCCTGATCGTGTCCCTGCTGCTGCGCATCCACCGCCATTACCGGTCGGTGGCCGACGCGCTCGTGCTCACCGACCTGAGCCGCGAGCTGCCCGAGCTCGGCCCGCCGGTGGTCGTCGTGCCCATCGCCCGGCTCGACCGCGCCGCGGTTCGCGCCATGGCGTTCGCCCGCTCGATCTCGCCGCACGTCCGCGCGGTGCACATCTCGTACGACGAGGAGGGTGCGGCGCAATTCCGGCAGCGCTGGGATCGCTGGGGCGGCGGGGCCCAGGTGAAGCTCGATGTCATCGAGTCCCCCTTCCGCTCGCTGCGCCAGCCGCTCCTCAAGTACATCGAGCGGATCGACGAGACGGACCAGCGGGCGATCACGGTCGTGATCACGGAATTCGTTCCGCGATCATGGTGGGAGTTCGTGCTGCACAGCCAGACCGCTCTCCGCCTCAAGGCCGCACTGCTGTTCCGGCCCAACACGATCGTGGTCGACGTGCCGTACCACTTCGAAGAGGCCGCGCGCGAGACCGTGCCCGCGAAGTGAAGAACATCCTGATCGGCCTTGCCGGCACCGCCGTGGATCCCGACGTCGTCCGCATGGTTGCCTCGTTCGCGAAGGCCGAAAAGGCGCGCATCGTCGGCGTCCATGTCATCGAGGTGCGCTGGAACCTCGCGCTCGACGCCGTGTTGGAGAAGGAGCTCGAGGCGGGGGAGCACCTGCTCTCCGCGGCCGAGGCCATCGCCCGCAGCGAGGGAATCACCCTCGAGACGGAGATCCTCCAGGCGCGCGAGGCGGCCGCGGCGCTGGTGGACGAGGCGCGCAGCCGCTCATACGACCTCATCGTGGTCGGGATGCCGTACCGGCGCCGTCTGGGCAGGGTCTACGTGGGGCGGACCGTCAGCGGCGTGTTCGAGCGTGCGCCGTGCGCGGTGCTCGCGTATCGTCAGGAAGCGCCTGCATGAACGTCGTGATCGTCGGCTGCGGCCGGGTCGGAGCCTTTCTCGCCGGACTCCTCGATCAGGGTGGTCACCCCGTCACGGTGATCGATCTTGAGAGCAAGGCCTTTGAGAAGCTGCCCGCGGGGTTCAAGGGCAACACCATCCTCGGGAACGGCGTCGACATGGACGTGCTGCGCCAAGCGGGCATCGAGAAGGCCGACGCGTTCCTCGCCCTCACCCAGGGCGACAACCGCAACCTCATGTCGGCGCAGATCGCCAAGGAGCTGTTCCGAGTCGCGCAGGTCCTGGCCAAGGTGAACGACCCGGTACGTGCGCACACCTACCGCGCCCGCGGGATCTACACCTGGTCCCGGACCACGATCCTCGGCACGTTGCTGCACGCGATGCTGAGCGGGAACAACGACATCGGCCCCAAGCTCGTGAGCGAGGCCATGCGGCACGACCTCGAGCTCGCGGGCGGCGAGGGCGCCTAGATGTACTTCATCATCGCCGGAGGCGGTGAGGTCGGGTTCCACCTCGCGAAGGCCCTGCTCGAGGCGGGGCACGAGGTGATGATCATCGAGCGCGACCGGCGCCGCGCGACCTGGATCCAGGAGC
>VGPA01000170.1 GCA_016875665.1 Chloroflexota bacterium
CGCGACGCCGCCCGTCCTGCAGCAGGTCGTGCGCCGCGGCTTCCGGCTGGGGCTCGGCCGGGTGCTCCCGCTCGCTGCCGACACCTTCTACGCCCACGCCCGGAGGAACCTCCTCCGGACCCCGTTCACCCAGCTCGCGAACCTCACCGGGGTCCCCGCGATGTCCGTGCCGCTCCACCAGTCACGGGCCGACCTCCCCATCGGCGTGCAGTTCGTCGCCGGGCTCGGCGGGGAGGGCCTGCTCCTCGCGCTCGGCGGGGAGCTCGAGCGCGCCGCCCCCTGGGCAGACCGCGTCGCGCCGACCTAGGCTCGGGCGGTCATGTCCTCGCCCTCCACCGGCCTCGACGCGCCCGCCGTCTTCCTCCCGCTCGGAAGGGACGGAGCCGCGGAGCGATTCCTCGCCACCCGCCTCGCCGGCGGCCCCTGGTCCGTGGAGGCATGCCACGGCGGCCCTCCCTCGGCGCTCCTCGGCCGCGCCGTCGAGCGCTTCGAGGGCGGCGAGGGGATGTTCGTCTCCCGGATGACCGTCGAGCTGCTCCGCCCGGTGCCCGTCGCGGAGCTCACCCTCACCACCCGGCTGGTGAGGCCGGGGAAGAAGGTGCAGCTGGTCGAGGCCACCCTCGCCGCTGGCGACAAGGACGTCGCACGCGCGACGGCGCTCCGGATCCGACGGGCCGCGGTCCCGCTGCCCGCGCTCCCGCCCGATCCGGCGCCCCCCATCGCAGGATGGGAGGGCCTCGCCGCGGATCAGGACGGGCAGGGGGAGTTCCAGCGCGGCTTCCACACGCACGCGGTCGAGCACCGGTTCGCGGCCGGGAGCTGGGACCTCGTGGGGCCGGCGATCGACTGGATGCGGCTCCGGGTCCCCCTCGTGCTCGGGGAGGAGACCTCCTCGCTCGTGCGGACGATGGCGTTCTCCGACTTCGGCAACGGGATCAGCGGCGTCCTCCGCGGCACGCACACCTACGTGAACCCTGACCTCACCGTCGTCCGCTACCGCGAGGCGGAGGGGGAGTGGATCTCGCTGGACGCCGTCTCGCGCTTCTCCGAGCACGGCAGCGGCATGGCCGAGAGCCTGCTCCGCGACGGGCGAGGAGTGGTGGGCCGCGCCGTGCAGTGCCTCATCCTGGAGGTCCGGTGAGCGCGGACGGTCCCCGCCCCGGCGACCGGATCCGGCACTTCGCCTTCGGGCTCTGCGACGTCATGATCGTCCGGGAGGGGCGCGCGAAGCTCCTCGAGGTGGAGTCGCGGCGGCTGCGCGAGGTGAGCCTCGGCGCGCTGCGGCTCGGCGCCCCGGCGGTCGAGGACGGGCGCCGCGTGTTCCCCGCGACCCGCCCGGAGTGAGCCTCGCGGACGTTCGTGTCCGGATGATCCGGTTGAACCAGTCGGGCCGGATCTGCCGGCAAACTGCGCCAGTTTCCGCTGCACGGGCCGTTGACGCGGGGGCCGGAAGCTCTTACTAGCGCGCCATGTCCCAAGCCCAGAACAGGTACAAGGCCGATCTCCGTGAGTTCCGCTTCGCCCTCTTCGAGCAGTTCAAGCTCGGGGACGTCCTCGGTAAGGCGCCGTACGAGGACTGGGGCAAGGACGAGGTCGAGATGGTCATCGACCAGGGCTACAAGTTCGCGACCGAGGTGCTCGGCCCGCTGAACTCGGTCGGGGACAAGGGCTGCCGCCTCGAGAACGGGCAGGTCAAGACCCCGCCTGGCTTCAAGGAGGCGTGGAAGGCCGCGTACGAGCAGGGCTTCAAGACGCTCACCGTCGAGAAGGAGCACGGCGGCCAGGGCGCGCCGCGCGTCGTCGCCGCCGTCGTGAGCGAGATGCTCTCCGGCTCGAACGCCGCGTTCGAGATGTACCCGGGCCTCACCCTCGGCGCGGCCGAGGTGATCGCCGCGTTCGGCACCCACGACCAGAAGGAGCTCTTCCTCGAGAAGATGCTGAACGGCACCTGGGGCGGGACGATGTGCCTCACCGAGCCGCACGCCGGCAGCGACGTGGGTCTCTCGACCACGACCGCGAAGAAGAACGCGGACGGCACCTACGCCATCAAGGGCACCAAGATCTTCATCTCCGGCGGCGACCACGACATGGCGGACAACATCGTCCACATGGTGCTCGCCCGCATCGAGGGCGCGCAGAAGGGCACCAAGGGCCTGTCGCTCTTCATCGTCCCGAAGCACAAGGTGGACGCGAAGGGGGGCCTCACCGGCTCGAACGACGTGGCGGTGGCCTCGATCGAGCACAAGATGGGCATCAACGGGTCGGCGACCTGCGTGCTCAACTTCGGCGACGAGGGCAAGTGCGACGGGTTCCTCGTCGGCGGCCAGGAGCACCAGGGCATCCGGCAGATGTTCCTGCTCATGAACTACGCGCGCATCGGCGTCGGCGTGCAGGGCCTCGCCGTCGCGGGCGCGGCCTACCTGAACGCGCTCGAGTACGCCCGCGACCGCAAGCAGGGCAGCAGCATCGAGAACTTCAAGGACCCCGAGGCGCCGCGCGTGTCGATCATCGAGCACGCCGACGTCCGCCGAATGCTCCTCGACATGAAGGCCCGGGTCGAGGGCGTCCGCGCGCTGATCCTCAAGGCCGCCAGCCACCTCGACTCGTCGCTCACCAAGAAGGGCAAGGACGACGACGGCGCGATCGAGGACATGGGCCAGGTCGAGCTGCTCACCCCGCTCGTGAAGGCCTTCGCGTCCGACCAGGCGTTCCGCGTCTGCGAGACGGCGATCCAGGTGTACGGCGGCGTCGGCTACACCAAGGACTACCCGGTCGAGCAGTACTGCCGCGACAGCAAGATCTTCTCGATCTACGAGGGCACGAACCACATCCAGTCGCTCGACCTAGTCGCCCGCAAGCTCGGCCAGCGCGGCGGGATGAACATGCAGAAGTTCCTCGGCGACATCCAGACGTTCGTCGAGAAGAACCGCGGCCACGATGCCCTCGGTCCGGCCGTCGGCAAGCTCGCCTCAGCCGCCGAGGCGATCGGCGGCTGCGCGATGACCTTCATGGGCTGGGCGCAGTCGGGCCAGTTCGACAAGGTGCCGCTCACCTCGACGCGGTTCCTCGGCATCATGAGCGAGGTCACCATCGGGTGGCTGCTGCTCGACGCCGCGGTCATCGCGCTCGACGCGCAGAAGAAGGTGTCGAAGGACCACCCGGACTTCATGTTCTACGAGGGCAAGAAGCACTCGGCGAACTACTTCGCCCACGAGGTGCTGTCCGCGGTGCCGGCGGCGGCGGAGACCATCCGCGCCGCCGACCGGAGCCCGTACGAGATCCCGAACGCGGCCTTCGCGACGGTCTGAGCCGAGCCCTCCGGGGCCGCCGTGGCCCGCCGCTCTCCGCGCACGCGGGGCGGCGGGCCTCGTCGTTTCCGGGGGCGCCGGTGGCGCGGGCGGGGCGGGCGCGGGGGCCGTTCCTCGCGGTGCCCCTGGCGTCCCGTCGCCCGACGCGCGGAGTGATACCGTCGTGGGCGTGATCCATCGCTTCGGCGAGTTCGAGCTCGACGTCGAGGGCTACGAGCTCCGGCGCGGGGGCGCGTCCGTCGCCGTCCAGCCGAAGGTCTTCGAGGTGCTCCGCTTCCTCGTGGAGCACCCGGAGCGCGTGGTCGACAAGGACGAGCTGCTCGACGCGGTATGGCCGACCGAGCTCGTGAACGAGTCCGCGGTGGCGTGGTGCGTGAGTCACGCGCGGCGCGCGCTCGGACAGGGCAAGGGCGACCGGGGGCCGATCGAGACCGTGCACGGCCGCGGCTACCGGTTCCGCCCGGCGGCGCCCCGGTCCGTCCCCCCGCCCGCTGCCGCCGCTCCGCCGGCGTCTGCCTCCCTGGCGGCGGAGGTCGCTGCGGAGGGACCGCCGCTCGTCGGCCGGCGTGCGGTCCTCGACCGGCTGGAGGCCGCCGTCG
>VGPA01000171.1 GCA_016875665.1 Chloroflexota bacterium
CGCGCAGCCTCGGGCGACTGGTGCGCCGCGCGGCAGAAGCGATCGCCCTGGGTCGCCCGCGGTCAGCCCTGGCGGGGATCGAGGCGGTGCTGGTCGATGAGACCGCGTGCGTGCCGGCCCGCGCAAGGGCCAGGACGACCGGGGCCGCGAGCTCAAGATCGCGATTGCACTGCGCACCGCCGGCGCTGGCCCACGCATCGAGCTGCTCGGGGCCAACCTCGCCGCGAGCTGGACCGACCTCGGCCCGGCCCTTGCCGCCGCGCGCGGCGCGCGGATCGCGGTGACCGACGGCGAGTGGGGTGCCCGCACGCTGCTTGCCGGGGCGCTGCCAGGAATACCGCACCAGGTGTGCACCTTCCATGTCCGTCATTCGCTCGACCACCGGCTCTGGCAGGACGGCGTGCCGTTCGCCCGTCGGCGGCTCCTCGCCGCCCAGCTGGGCAACGCGATCGAGTTCGCCCGGTCGGCCGCCGCCGCCGAGCAGGCGCTGGCCGCCGCGCTGGCCTCGGCCGAGCGTCACCGCTGGCGCCACACGGCCCGGCACCTCCGCGACCTTGCTCCCCACCTCGTCACCTGGCTGCGCCTGGATCCCGCCGGCCAGCTGCCTCACACGACCTCGCTGCTCGAGCGCACCATGCGCGAAGTCAACCGCCGCGTGGATCCCGTCGGCGTGCGCTGGTCGCTCGAAGGCGCGCGGGCGATGACAATGCTCGTGCTCGTCCGGCGCTTCCGCCACCCGCGCTGGCTCCGGTTGTGTCAGGATCGCGGACCAGCGACGAGCCGGGCGCGGATCTCGTGAATCAACAGATCGCCTCGCTATCAGCCGCCTAGACTCGTCCGTGGGCGACTAGCTCAGCTGGTTAGAGCGCCTCCCTTACAAGGAGGAAGTCCTCGGTTCGAGTCCGAGGTCGCCCACCGGCGCTGTGAGCTTCCGCGAACTTGAGGCCATTGCGCCTGACGGTCCGAGAGCGGCTCGTCGCTCCGTTTCGCGGCGGAGAACAATGTGTTGTCGTTCATGAGTTAGGAGCAGGCTCTGCGGCGTCCGGCCGCGCGTCGAGCGACATCATGTGAGTTTCAGTCTGCGTGCCGCGCTCCGTGTGGGTCGCCGCGCCACGTTCGCCTTGCCGGCGCGGGCTGCAGGCACGCTCGAGCCGCGCACAAGCTCGTCGAAGGCGGGCACGTCGGTCACCAGCACTGCCTTCCACTTCGCGAGCTGAGCGTCGATTCGCCGCGTGAGATCAGCGAATACGTCTCTCATCCCTTGCGTGGGCTCGAAGTCCGATCCGCCCACTGCGTCCTCTAGCGCCACAAGCTTCGCGTTCAGCTTCGCCGGGTAACTCTGGGCTTCCCGGTTGCTCCTGGCCTTCGTCTGTATGAGCTCGCCCTCGATGGCACCGAGCTTCGTCTTGAGCGAGGTGGCAGCGCGCGCGACGCGCGACCGCCGACCGTGCTCTTCCGCACGATCCACCCAGCCATCGATCTGCGCGCGCAACCGGCGCAGAGCGTTGATCGCCTGGTGGGTCTCGGTAAGCTTGTCGCGGATCCGTAGGCGCAGCCTCAACTGCTCGTCGAGGTCGGCCTGGGTGGCGGAGACGCCTGGATCCTTGCGTACCTCGAACGGCGCCATGATCCGTTCGCCATCCACTTCGAGCCGCACCTGGTAGTTGCCGGGTGAGACCTGCGGGCCGACGAGCGCGGCCTCGAATGCCTCCCACGTGCCCTCACCCTCAACCTTCGCCGCGTCGGGGTAGCGCATGTTCCAGGGGAACCGGTTCAGACCCGGCTCCACTGGCACCCGCGGCCCCTTAGGCGCGGGAGGCTGGGCGGTGCCCTTGGAGGGCTTTTGTCCTGGCGGCTCCGGTGTTCGAGGCGGGTCCGTTCTGGCCTTCTCGTCAGGACGCGCGCTCGTGAATGAGCGGATCAGGCGGCCGCGCGCATCGAGGAACGACAGTGTCGCTTGCCCCTTCGGCTTGCGCTGCAGCCAGTAGTGGACGAGCACGCCGTTGGGCGGGTTCGTGCCCGCATCGATGATCTTGGCACCCTTCTCGCCGGTGGGTAGCTCCGTCTGGCGATACGTGATCGTCGTCGCGCCAGTCATTCGGTAACCCTTCCCGACGACGGTCGACTGAAAGCGCATGTCGCTGCGGAAGCGCACCGTGGGCCGCGGCGCGAAGAGATGGACGCGTTTGCGCGCGAAGTCGGCGGCGTACTGCCGTAGCGGCGAGAGGTCGTCGAGCACCCAGAACGAGCGGCCATGCGTCCCGAGGACCAGATCACCGTCCTTGATCACGAGATCGTGGATGGGCACCACTGGCAAGTTGCCGCCCAGGCGCCGCCAGCGCGCGCCGGCGTCGAACGAGACGTACGCTCCGGTTTCCGTGCCGGCGTACAAGAGGCCTCGCCGCTCGGGATCCTCGCGGATCACGCGCGTGAAGTCATCGGCTGCGATGCCGTTGGTGATCTTCGTCCAGGTCTTCCCGTAGTCGACCGTCTTGAAGAGGTACGGACGGAAGTCATCGAGCTTGTACCGCGTCGCCGCCAGGTAAGCGGTGGCCGCGTCGTGTGGTGAGGCGTCGAGTATCGAGACCAACGTCCACGCCCCGAGGCCGCGCGGCGTCACGTTCCTCCAGGTCTTCCCGTCGTCGCGCGAAACGTGCACGAGGCCGTCGTCGCTGCCCGCCCAGAGCACGCCTTTCTGTCTCGGCGACTCGGCGAACGCGAAGATCGTGCAGTAGTACTCCGTGCCTGCGTTGTCCTTGGTCACCGGACCGCCCGACCGGCCGAGCTTCCGCGGATCGTTCCGTGTGAGGTCCGGGCTCACGGCCTGCCACGAAGCCCCCTCGTCGCGCGAGCGGAACACTCGGTTGCCGCAGTGGTACAGGATGTTCGGGTCGTGCGGCGAGAGCGCGATGGGCGCGGTCCACTGAAACCGGTATTTCGCCTCGCCCGCGTCTTGGCCGCTCGTCGACTCAGGCCAGACCATGATGTTGCGCGCTTGTCGTGTGCGGACGTCGTAGCGCGTGATGATCCCCTGGTAGTTCCCGGCGAACACGACGTCAGGGTCATCGGACCGTACGGCGATGTGGCCCGACTCGCCGCCTCCCACGTGGTACGCGTCCGCGCCGGTGATGCCGGCGGTGGGCGCGCGGCTCGGGATGCTTATGGTGGTGTTGTCCTGCTGGGCTCCCAGGATGCGGTAGGGCGTCCGCGTATCGGTGGTGACGTGGTAGTACTCGCCGGTGGGCTGGTTATGGACGCCGGTCCAGCTCTCGGCGCCGTTGAATGTCACGACCGCCCCACCGTCGTTTCCCTCGATCATGCGCCGTGGATCAGCGGGATCGATCCAGAGGTCGTGGTTATCCCCGTGCGGAGTCGAAACAGCCACGAAGGTCTTCCCAGCGTCACTCGAGCGCCAGAGGTCGATGTTCAGCACCCATACGGTCTCGGCGTCATGCGGGTCGGCAATGATGTGGTGGTAGTACCAGGCCCGTTGCCGCAGGCTGCTGTCGCCTGAACCGCGCTCCCAGGAATCACCCCCGTCGTCGGAGCGGAAGACCGCACCGTCCTCGGCCTCGATGATGGCGAACACGCGACCGCTCCGAGCGGGCGACACGGCGATGCCGATCTTGCCCAAGACACCGCTCGGCAGCCCTTTGGCGCGCGTGATCTCGCTCCAGGTCTCGCCACCGTCAGTCGAGCGGAAGATGCCGCTCCCCGTACCGCCGGAGACGAGCTCCCACGGACGGCGGACGGCCTCCCAGATCGTCGCGTAGATGATTCGCGGGTTCTTGGGGTCGATGGAAAGGTCCACGGCGCCCGCGCGCGCGTTCCGGTAGAGCACGCGCTTCCAGGTCTTCCCGCCGTCGCGCGAGC
>VGPA01000172.1 GCA_016875665.1 Chloroflexota bacterium
GACCTCGATGGTCGCGGCGAGCGGGAGCGCGTCGTAGCCCGCGTCGTCGAGCGCGCGGCGCACGGCCGCGGCCGCGCCCTCAAGCATGCCGGACAGCACGATGAGGTCGACCCCGGCATCGGCATGGACGAGCGCGATCTCGGCGAGGCGCGCGCGGGTTCCCGGGATGTCGGCGACGCCTTCGCGGAAGAGCACACACTGTCCGTGGGCGGTATGGCTGCAGACGCACACGTCGCTCGCGACGGCGAAATCGGGCATTGACTGCTTCACCGCGCGGATCGCGCGGATCGCGACATGGTCGCGCTCGCTCGCCAGGAGCGCGTGCTCGTCCTTACGGTCCGACGCGCCCAGGATCAGGAGCCCGCGGAGCCCGAGCGCCGACGCGGCCCGGGCGTCGCGGAGCAGCTCGGTGATCGACAGGCGCTCCACCCCGGAGCCGCCCGGGGGCCCCTCGACGGCCTCGCGGTCCGCGACCGCGCCCGACACGACGACCGGGAGCACCAGGCCGGCGAGCGGCTCGGCGGCGGTTGCCCCTGCCCAGAGCGGGTGCTCCGCCAGGCGGTTCCGCGTGAGGACCTGCGCTTCTCCGACCATGCCCTGAATGGTAGGATCGCGCCCCAGTGGGCGGGATAAGACCTGTGGCGACGGGCCTTGTGTTCGCGCTGCTCCTTGCGACCTTGGTCTCGCAGCCAGCCGCGGCGGAAACCGCCGGCGGTGAAGCCGCCGTGGTCGCGAAGCCCGCCGCCCGTCGGGCCGACATCCCGATGACGCACATCTGGCAGTCCATCAACAACTGCGGCCCCGCGTCGGTCTCGATGATCCTCTCCTCCATGGGCCTGCGCGTCCCACAGGAGGAGGCGCGGCTGGCGCTCCGCGGGACGGACGAGCTGCGCGGCATGGGTCCCAGCCCGGTCGATCCGTGGACCACACAGCGCTTCGGCATCCACGCCTTCTGGCGCAACGGCGGGACCCCGGACCTGCTCAAGGTCCTCATCTCGAACGGGTTCGCGCCGATGGTGACCCAGTGGCTGTACGAGCCGCCATCCCGCATCGCGCACTGGCGCGTGGTGCGCGGCTACGACGACGGCGCGAAGGCCTGGTACGTCGCCGACCCGATGCGCGGCGCCGCGGTGCCGCTCTCCTACCAGTGGTTCGAGAGCAATTGGCGCCCGTTCCAGTTCCGCTATCTCGTCCTGTACCGGCCGGAGCAGACCGCGCTGCTGAAGGCGATTGTCGGCAACGATTGGCACGATGTGCCCAGCCGGCTCAATTACCTAGGGCGCGCCAAGCAGGAGGCGCTCGACATCGGCGACTCCGAGGCATGGCTCTCCTACGGCGAGGCCGCGTACCTCGTGGGCCGCGCGGAGGAGTCGGTCGCCGCGTTCGAGAAGGGCATGCTCCTCGGCTCGCCCACCGGGATATCCACCGTGCGTACCTCCTACCCCAACGCGCTGCGCCTGCTCGGCCGCGAGGCCGACGCCCGGCGTGCCCAGGCCCGGCTCTCGACCCAGGCGAGCAGGACCGTGACCGCAATCTCCGCTTCGCCGAGCGGCGCGGAGATCAAGGTGATTGCGGCGGCTGGCGGCGACGCCTCGCTCATCGACCCGGAGTTGCACCAGGCGGTGAACCCGCCTGCGGCGCGCGTCCCCGCCGACCCCGTGCGTCTCTATTGAGTGGTTTCTGCCGTTCAGGGCAGGATCTCTTCGCCATCACGAACCTGGCGCATCGGCGCTGCGCGTGAGCGCTTTGGACTTTCGGAGCGACACCGTCACGCGCCCGACGGACGAAATGCGCCGCGCGATGGCGGCGGCCGAGGTCGGTGACGACCAGTACGGCGAGGACCCGACGGTCAACCGGCTCCAGGAGCGTTCCGCCGAGGTCACCGGCATGGAAGCGGGGCTGTACGTTCCGAGCGGGATGATGGGCAACCTCTGCGGCGTGCTCGCGCAGGCCGAGCGCGGCGACGAGGTGATCCTCGGCGACCGGGCGCACATCGAGGTCAGCGAGATGGGCGCGTTCACCGTCCTGGGCGGCATCCACGCGCGGACGGTCCCCAACCGCGACGGCATGCCGGCGCTCGCCGACATCGAAGCGGCGATCCGCCCCGGCGGGATGTTCCCGCGCAGCGCCGTGCTCTGCCTCGAGAACACCCACAACTTCTGCGGCGGCACGGTGCTGAGCGTCGCCGAGACCGCGGCCGCGTCCGACCTGGCGCACTCCCGCGGCATGCGCGTCCATCTCGACGGCGCGCGCATCTTCAACGCCGCGGTCGCGCTCGGCGTCCCGGCGGCGGCGCTCTGCGAGCCGGTGGACACGGTGCAGTTCTGCTTCTCCAAGGGGCTCTCCGCGCCGGTCGGCTCGATGCTGTGCGGCGACCGCGCGACGATCGACCGGGCGCGGCGCGTCCGCAAGCTGCTCGGGGGCGCGATGCGGCAGTCGGGCGTGATCGCGGCGGCGGCGCTGGTCGCGCTCGAGACGATGCGCGAGCGCCTCGCCGAGGACCACGCCAACGCGCGCCGCCTCGCCGACGGTCTCGCCGCGATCCGGCGCGTGCGCATCGACCCAGCCCGGGTGGCGACGAACATCGTGTGGTTCGCCGTCGACGGGGACGCCGCGCGCTTCCACGCGGCCTGCGCCGAGCGCGGCGTGCGGCTCTCGCGCTACGACGGCAACGGGCGGATCCGGATGGTGACCCACCGCGAGATCTCCGCGGCCGACGTCGACAGGGCGCTCGGCCTCATGCGCGAGGCAGCAGCCGCCTAATCGTCTCGACTAAACAGGCCTGAGTGACGAGCGGCTCTGCCGCGAGGAACGAAGTCGAGGCGGAGCCGACGATCGCGAAGGCGATCGTCTCGATCAGAACAGCTCGTCCTCGAGCAGCTTGGGGGGGAGCGCTCCCGCGCCGAGCAGGCGGTCATGGAAGTCCTTCATCCCCCAGCCGCGTTCCCGGGCGCGCACGCGCATGTCGAGGATCGCTTTGCGTCCGATCGCGTAGGTCGAAGCCTGGACGGGCTCGAGCGTGTAGCGCAGCACCTCCGCCTCGGCCTGCGGACGCGCGAGGCCGGCGCGCGAGGCCAGCAGTTCGACGCCCTGCTCGTATGAGAGCGACCCGGTGGCGAGGCCCACGTCCACACCCACGCGCGCCGCGCGCAGCAGCAGATCCGCCAGCTGGAGGAAGCGCGCCTCCGGCGACGCGATGAAGCCGAGCTCGGCCATCAGCCCCTCGGAGTAGAGGCCCCAGCCCTCGACGAGCGCGCTCGACCACAGGTGCTTGCGGACCATCGACCCGTGCGAGGCCGCCTTGGCGGACTGGAGGTGATGCCCGGGATACGCCTCGTGCACCACGATGCTCTGGATCCCGGCGGTGGGATGCGCCGCGAGCTGCTCTTCCAGAGCGGCGCCCTCCGCGGGCAGGGTCACCCAGAACCGGCCGTGCTTGCTGTCCTCGCCGAAGGCCGGGCCGTCCAGGTACGCGGCGAACGGCAGCGTCGGCCGTGCGAAGTCCGGGGTCGGCACGACATCGAGCACCTCGCCCTCGGGCACCGTGACGATCCCCGAGGCGACGACCGCGCTCCGGGCGCGAGAGACCTGCTCGCGATACGCCGCGAGGACCTCGTCGCCGCCTCCGGGATGCTCCCGCCGGAGGCGCCCGAGGGTCGCGCGCCAGTCCTCGTCGCCCAGCGCTTTCGCCGCCTCGGCCAGCTTGGCCT
Source organism: Chloroflexota bacterium (assembly GCA_016875665.1). Classification (GTDB taxonomy): domain Bacteria; phylum Chloroflexota; class Limnocylindria; order P2-11E; family P2-11E; genus SHYN01. The sequence goes on from VGPA01000172.1 coordinate 3,711, forward strand.
CGGTCTCCGCGTAGAGCTCGTCGCCCATCGCACGCAGTGACTCGCCCGTGTACTGCGTCACCTCTCGGTCGCGGAGCAGCGCCTCGTACGCCTCGGTGCCGATGGCGAAGCCGCCCGTCGCGCGCCCCGCGAGGTCGCGGCACCAGGCCGCGTAGCC
>VGPA01000173.1 GCA_016875665.1 Chloroflexota bacterium
CCCCGTGATCGGGCGGCTGCGGCGGTTCTCGAACGTCATCGTCGCGACCGGCCACGCGATGCTCGGCATCACCCAGGGGCCGGCCACCGGTGAGGTGGTCGCCGCCCACGCCGCCGGGCGCGCGGTGGCGCCCGAGCTGGACGCGTTCGCGCCGTCGCGGTTCGGCGCGTGACTGTCACGCCGAGGGGCGTGAGGGGCTGCGCGGCTCCGGGCCGACCCGCCGCAAGAACGGATCGAGCGCCTCGAGGAACCGCGCGGAGCTGACGGCGTGGATGCGGTGGCCAACGCCTGGGAAGTGGACGAGCGCGACATCGGCCAGGTCCGCCGCAAGACGGTCGGCCTCGCCCGCCGCAAGCGCGCTCTCGACGCCGGCCACGAGCAGCAGCACCGGGCAGCGGACGCGGGGGATGGCCTCCGCGATCGCCGTCGTGCCGGCCTCATCGCGGACCAGCATCAGGTCCCAGAACGCCAGGTCCACGTCGGCGTAGTACGAGGCGAGACGCTCGACGTCCAGGAAGCCACGAATGTCGCCGAGCGTCCGCTCGCCGCGCGGACCGGGGGTGCGGAGCGGAACCGCGGCCAGCGCGCTCCGGAACGCGCGCGGGTCGTCGCGCCGCTCCAGCACGGCCCGCAGCCGCCCGAGGTGCGCGGCCTGCTCCGCCGTCCGCGGCTCCCGATACCGTGCCAGCCACGGGTCCTCTAACACGAGGCCGCGAACAAGCTCCGGATGAGCGGCGGCCAGCACGAGCGCGGTCGCGCCGCCGATCGAGTGGCCGATCAGGACCGCGGGCGCTCCCGCGACTTCACGCAGCATGCGCAGCTGGTCGGCGACGAGGTCCGCGAGGGCGTACGAGCGTGCGCGGCCGCTCCGGCCGTGTCCCCGAGCGTCATACGCGATCACCCGATGCCGCGCCGCGAGTCGGGGGTAGATGCTCTCCCAGTCTTCGGACCGGAACGTGGCGCCGTGCGCGAGGACGATCGGCGGATCGCCCGTCACGCCTCCGCCCGAGTCGTAGTAGGTGAGGTCGGGGTCGCCCTCGAGCGTGCGCGCGCCCGCCATCGGTCGGGCCACGCGCCACAGCCTATGGGCTAGGGCCGGGTCAGGGCCCGACGCGGTCCCCGACGCCGATGACACCGTCGGCGAGGACCGCCGCGCGCAAACCGCCGCGGTGCGTGAGCGGCCGGATGAGCTCCCGCCCGGTCAGCTCTTCGAGCCGCACGCACGGCTCGCACAGCTTGACCCCCCGCAGCGGGACGCCGCCGATGCGGAACTCGCGCCCAACGAGGTCGTTGAGCCGGATCCCGCGCGTGAGCACGTTCCGGCGATGCTCGCCCACCGCGAGCGCGATCCCGGCGCGCCGCAGATCCTCCAGCACCTCGGCCTCGATCAGCGTGAGCTCGCGCGCGCCCGCCTCGGCGGGCACGTTGCTGTAGAAGCCGCCGCCGACCGAGTAGCGGTCGCCCTCGATCCCGCGCCCGGCGAGGGCCCGGGCGCTCGTTCGCGCCTGCGGCGGCCCACCCATCGCTGGCGTCGTGTAGATCCCCTCGACCACGCCGCTGCTCGCGGCGTGCTCGTCGTCCTGCTGACTCAGCGTCGGCCTGCCGGCTACTTGCGCCAGGTCGCGATGTTCCAGAGCTCACCGTCCCACGGGTTCGGTGTGGGCCCCTGGAGCGCCTTCACCTTCGCCGCGGCGGGAAGCAGCGTTGCCGCGAGCGGAATGAACACCGCGTCCGCGATCAGGATGTCGCTCATCTTGATCACGAGGTCCTTGCGCTTCGCGGCGTCCAGCTCGTTCGCGAGCTGCGCTGCGAGCGCGTCGTAGTCCTTGTTCGAGTAACGCGAGTAGTTCCGGCCGCGCCACCCCTGGTCGCGCGTCTTGATTTCAGCGCTCGTCCAGGCCTGGAGGCCGACCTCGGGATCGATCGCGGACTGCGTGCTGGACTGCTGCGCGTCCGCGAAGAACTTCGCGGCGGTGTCCGGGCTGCCCGCGTCGGCCGAGAAGAAGATCGCGGCGGGGACGGCCTTCAGCTCGACCTTGGCGCCGAGCGACTCCCAGTCCTTCTTCACGATCGCCTGGATCTGCTGGCGCTGCTCCGAGACGGTGGTCTGGTACAGCAGCTCGAGCTTGACGCCGCCCTTCGCGCGGATGCCGTCCGCCCCCTTCACCCAGCCGGCTTCGTCGAGCAGCCGGTTTGCGGCGGCGAGGTCGTACTTGCAGGCGTCGGCCCGTGCCGAGTTCGGCGAGCGGAACTCCACCGGGGCGGCGACCGCGTCGCACACCGCGCTTCCCGCCAGCCCGTCGCCGTACACGAACTCGCCGATGCCCTTGCGGTTGACGGCCATCGCCAGCGCACGCCGGACGCGCACGTCGCTCAGGAACGGGTGCGGGTTGCCGGGCTCGGACCGCTGGTCGTTGGTGAGCTTGGAGTTCGCGTAGTTGAGCGTGATCTGCTCGACGACCGCGCTGTCGGCCTTCACCGGATCGCAGCGACCACCGTCGATCAGCGGCTTGAGCTGCGCCGCGGGCTGGCTGAGCGCGCCCTTGGCGTAGTCCGCCTCCGCGCTCGAGCACACCGCGCGCGAAGCGGTCTGGGCGTTGGCAACCGTCTTCAGCGAGACGGTCTTGAAGAACGGCTTGTCCGCCTCGCGGTAGTGCGGGTTCATGTCGTACGTGATGAGGTCGTTCGACTTGAACTCGCGCACCATGTACGGGCCGGTGCCGATCGGCTTCTGGTTTCCGGGCGCTTCCTTCGCCTTCGCGCCCATGAAGTCCTTGAACTGCGCCTTCTGGATGATGCCCGAGTACGCGGTCGTGCCCCACTCGTACGGGTTGGCGGTCGGCTGCTTGTAGGTCACGACGACGGTGGCCTTGTCCTTCGCCTCGACCGTCGCGACACGCGCCGCGAGGAAGGACGAAACCGCGGCGGTCGCCTTGTCCGTCATGTAGGTGAAGGTGAACACCACGTCGTCCGAGGTGAGCTCGGTGCCGTCCGACCACTTCAGGCCGGGCTTCAGCTTCCACGTGACGGTCTTGAAGTCGGCCGCGACACCGCCGTTCGCGCGGGTGGGGACCTCGGCGGCCAGCGCGGCGATCGGCTTGCCCTCGGGCCCCATCCACGCGAGCGGCTCGACCACCGGCCGCGCCGCATCGAGGTCCTTCCCGCCGGCGGCGAGGTGCGGATTGAGGATGACCGGCCCCTGCCAGAAGACGAGCTTCAGCTCGTCCCCCGCGCCGCGCACGACCGCCGGCGTGGGAGCCGGCCCCGGTGCGGGCGCAGCCTGAGGCGCGCACGCCGACACCAGCAGCGCGACGATGGCGAGCGGGCGAGCGAATTTCATCACTCTTGGCCCTCCCCCCCGGTGATCCACGCGGGCGAGCATACTGGCTACTCGATGGGTCAGCCCCGGACGCTCATCCGTGCCGCCAGAGTCATCGACGGCACCGGGGCGCCGGCGAGCCCGGGCGCGGAGATCCTGATCAAGGGCGACCGTGTCATCGGGGTCGGCCCGCGCGGGTCGCAGCCCGCCGCCGGGGCAACCCTCCTCGAGAGCGACGGCACGGTCCTGCCGGGGCTGATCAACCTGCACGTGCACCTGGCGTACCGCTTGGACGGCACCCGCGACGGGGAGGAGCCGCTCACCCTCATCGCCCGCAATGCCGCCTTCTCGCTGCGCTGGGGCACGACCTCGGTGCGCGATGCCGGCTCGCGCGAGACATGGGTGCAGACGGCGCGCGATGCGATCCGCGACGGAACGATGCCCGGTCCACGGGTCTGGGCGGCGGGTCGCGTGCTCACCACGTCGCAGCCCGAGCACGCGCGGAAGGCCGGCCGGGTGGCCGACGACGCCGCGAGCCTGCGCCGCG
>VGPA01000174.1 GCA_016875665.1 Chloroflexota bacterium
TCACCGGGATCTTCTACCGCTCGTCCTCGCCGCAGGCCGCGCCGTTCGTGCAGGTGGGCAGCGTCGTGGCGGAGGGCGAGGTGGTCGCGTTGATCGAGGCGATGAAGCTGTTCAACGAGATCCGCTCGAACAAGAGCGGGGTCGTGCGCCGGGTCCTTGCCGAGAACGGCCAGCTCGTGAAGGCCCACCAGCCGCTGTTCGAGCTCGAAGGCACCTGAGCATGACCTGCCCCATCTGCAAGGGGCCGATCGGAACGGGCGGCATGAAGCTTCGGTACGAGGGACGGCACTACACCTTCTGCTCGCTGCGCTGCAAGATGACCTTCCAGGAGAACCCGGACCGCTGGCTCGACGCCGGCGGCGAAGTGCTCGCCGAGCCGCGCTAGCGCTCGACCTCGGGCCACGCGACGTGGAGCACCGGCACCCGCCGCCCCACGACCCCGGCTACTCGCTCCGCCAGCCCCTCGATGCCCGCGCGGCGCAGGAGCCCGCGCAGGCCCACGTCGAGGCCGACGAGGCGCAAGTGCCCGCCGTTCTCCTCCAACTGCACGTCGCTGACGAGATGGGCCCGCCCCATCCCGCGCTGGCGGATCTCGCGGTCGAACAGGTCCCGCGCGAGGCGCACGGTTCCGGCCGCGAGGTGGACCGGGGGCAGCGAGGTGCTCAGATGGCGGAGCCGGAAATGCGTCACTTCCGCGAACACCTCGCTCCAGGGGACGACGCGCTCGCCCTCGGGGGTCGCGAGCACCGCCCACTGCACGGTTGGGGTGCCCGGGGCTTGACCCGGGACCGCCAGGTCGACCAGCCGCCCGGCCGTGCTTCCGTTCGGCTCGAGGACCGTTCGATACTGAATCTGGGACAAATAGGGCACTGGCAACGACATTTCTACAGCCGAGGGTGAGCCCCAGGACGGTTCGGGCGAGCCGGAGGCGTAGACCGGCCACCTAATACACTTCCACCAGAGATTCACCTCCGACCCGTGCCGACACGACGGGTCGCGGCCCATGGAGGCATCCTGTGGCAGTTCCCGCAACGCCAGGCATTCGCTCGCGTGCGCTCGCGGAGGCCGCCGTCGCCGCCGCCCTCGAGGCCGATTGGGCGAAGGCCGTCGACCTGAACCAGAAGATCGTCCAGGCGACGCCCGACGACGTCGAGGCGCGCAACCGGCTCGGCCGCGCGCTGCTCGAGCAAGGCAAGCTCGACAAGGCCAAGGCCTCGTTCACCGAGGTCCTCAAGAGCGAGCCGAACAACTCGATCGCGCTGCGCAACGTGCAGCGAATCAGCCAGCTCCTGGAGAACAAGACCAAGCCGAACACGACCAAGTCGCGGACTCAGCCGCGCCTGTTCATCGAGGACATGGGCAAGACCGGCATCCTGCGGCTGATCAACCCGGCGCCGCCGCACGTCGTCGCCAAGTTCAGCCCGGGCTCCGAGGTCCAACTCCGCGACCACGACCGCCTCCTCGCGGTCCACGCGCGCGACGGCGAGCTGCTCGGGTTCCTCGAGCCCAAGGTCGGCCGCCGCCTGCTCGGTCTTCTCAAAACGGGCAACCAGTACGTGGTCGCGGTCGTGAGCAACGACCAGCAGAACCCGCGCGTGGCGATCCGTGAGACGCACCAGAGCCCCGAGAACGCCGGCCGCGTGTCGTTCCCGGGTCACCACCGCCCCATCGAGACCAAGGAGCGCGCCTACATCAAGGGCACGTTCTTCCGCGGCATTCGCGAGAAGGACGAGCTCGAGGACTCGGACGAGACCGACGACCTGACCGCCGCGGCCGACGAAGCGCTCGACGAGGAGTCCGAGCACGCCATCAAGCAGCCGCTCGTTGCCGAAGACGACGACGAGGACGACGACAAAGACGAGTAACCGCCGGCGCGGGAGCCGGGCGCTCGCCCTGCTCCTCGCGCTGGCGACGCTGCTCGGCGCGTGCACGAGCGAGGCGAAGCCGCCGCTCCTCGGCGACGTCGCCGACGGCGCCCGCTTCGCGCGCGAGGTCGCGGACGTCCTCCTCACGTACGCGGCGTACGACTACGCGCTCGCCGGACATCTCGCCGGGGAGAGGACGCGGCTCGTCTCGCCGGATCGCTGGTCGGTCGTGGGCCGCGGCAGCGCGCGCACCTTGACCGGCCTCACCGCGGCCGCCGTCTCGGCCGGCGCCGTGTCGCGCGGGCCCGTACGCGACCGCCTCATCGCGCTGGCCGACGTCCTCACCGACCTCGCGCGCGCGACGGTCACCTACGCGGACGGCCGCGAGAACGCGGTGTTCGCCCGTGTGGTGGAGCACGTCGCGGGCGCTTGGGGGCGCCTGCGCGAGCTCGCCACGACGCTCCCGGCAAGCGCGTCGCTGATGGCCTCGATCGCGCGCGGGTCGGCCATCGCGGCCACGGCGAAGTCGGACAGCAAGTGGGTGCTCAACGTCGCGCCCTTCTCGACCCGGGTGGAGGCCGAGGAGGCGGCACGCGCGATCGCCGTCTCCGAGTCGATCGGGACGCAGCCGCCCTTCGTCGTCCGGGTTGCGACGTTCCCGAGCAAAGCGCACGCGGAGGCGAAGGCCGCCTCGCTGAAGGGGATGCCGGGGTCGCTCGTGGTCGAGGAGGTCACCTGGACCTTCACGCGCTCGGGGCTCGCCCCGGACTACGAGCTCTGGCGGGAGGCGACCCGCGTATTCGACCTGCGCGACGGCACGCGGCGGGTGGCGCTGACCGGCGACGGGGCCTGGCTCGCCGCGGGCGGCGACGACGGCACGGTGTCGCTGTTCGACGGCGCGGGCACCCTCCGCGCCCAGCTCATCCTGCGCGTCAGCATCGCCAACCTCGCGTTCGCGGACGACGGCAAGACGCTCATGACCGGCGGCGTGAACCTCGCGGTCGTCGGTGTGCCGTCGTTCGCGCAGCTTGGCCCGCTCATGACGCTCACCAGCCCAGCCACGCAGGTGCTGTTCGTGCCGGGCGCGGGCTCCCGCTCGTTCGTCGCCACCGCGAAGGGCCCGACCGGACAGCCCGCGGGCGGCGCCGGCGTGATCAGCGCGCGCGCACCCGACGGCGTCGCGCTCGGGTCGCCCTTCCCGATCACGACTCCGGCCGCGGGGGCGCTGCTCGCGGTCACGCAGCAGGGCGAGCTGTTCATCGCGACGCCCGCCTCGGGCGCGACCCCCGCCACCGACGTCGAGGTGCTGCGGGTGGGGTTCGAGCGGACACCCCGCGCACTCGTGCGCGTGAGCGGCACCGTGCGCGCACTCGCCGTCGACGCGGCCGGGACCGCCGCGGCGATCCTCACCGACCAGGGCTTCTTCCGCTTCGACCCGCGCGCCGCGGACCAGGGGAAGAACCTCCGCCCGGTCGCCGTGTCGCCACGGGAGATCGCCTTCGGTGCCGACAGCGTCCTCTACACCCTCGAGCAGACCAAGCTGTCGGCGTTCGACAAGGACGGCCGCCTGGCCTGGGCCGCCGCCCTGAGCGACGGTCGCAAGCTCGTCACGGGGGCGCGGACCGTGGTGGTGGACGGCCCGGAGCGAGTGCTGGTGGCGGGCGCCGGGGGCACCTTCGACGAGCTCGGCTCGAGCGGCACCGTGACCGACCTGTCGCTCTCGCTCGACGGCAAGCGCCTCGCCGTGGTGACCAGGTCGCGGCGCGCCACGGTGTTCGACCTCCCCTGAGACGGCGCCGCTTCGCGGCTGGCTGTTACAGCCTCATACTTGCGGCGAATGCCGCCCGAACGCGTACGGTCGTTCGTACCGCTCGAACAGGCGCCCCTTCCCAAGCCGCTCCACCGCTTCGGGCCGGCATTCCCGCTCGCGCTCGCCGAGCAGTGCATCGCCGCGTACGTGCCGGAGCACGGCGTCGTGCTCGACCCG
>VGPA01000175.1 GCA_016875665.1 Chloroflexota bacterium
CACAAGCGATGCGCGCATCCATTTGCGAGGTCGCATATTGGTCTCCCTCCTCAGTTCCTTGGGACGACTTGTACCGCTGGGGGACTATACCGTCCGGGTCCGAAGAGTGTCAGCGGCCGACGCCTCAATGCGAACGCCCGGGCTCAAGAATAAGAACGGGGCCAACGCATGAGCGGCATTCCCGTGCGGTCCCCATGCTCGCCGTACGAGCACTGCGGACCCTTGCGACAAGTCCCTACGGCTGCGCGCCATTGGTGGTGCGCCAAAAGTGGTGCACGCACACCGACAAACTGAAGGGCCGCGGACGCCGGAACAGCGGCTTGATCCCGTCCGTCTATGCGGCGACATCCGGCGCAGTCGGCGCGGCTCTACTCTGCGCGGAGCGCGATCCAGAGAAGCGGTCCGATCGCCACGGCCGCGAGCGCGGTCACGCCGAGTCCAATAAAAAAGATCTGAACGTCAGTCACGAATCTGATCCACGCTGTATCCGGCGATCATCAGTCCGCCAAGTCCCAGAATTGACGGGACCCACAGCCCCACAAACAGGGCGGTCTGCTGCTGACCTGCGAACCATAGGTACACCGAAAGCAAGAACGAGATGAACGCCGCTAGGAAGACCAGGAGCTTGGCGCGCCTGATCATGCCCGCGAAGGTTCGCGGTTTGTGGTCGGGAGCGCCTCTTGCACCTGTCATACGACCCCCTGTCACTTGATGTTCTACAACTCTTCCGGCACCGCGCCCGAGAATGGCTCTGATTCTAGCCGGGTACCCGTTCACGTGCCACGGCTTCCTCGACGTCTTCACCCGGCTCGGGGCCCGTCTCGTGAAAGCTGGGGTCATGTACTTCATGGCCCACCGGTGTCGAAACACTTGGGCCACCAACGCGCACCGTCAGGGCTACTCGGTCTTCGACATCCAGGAGATGGGCGGCTGGCGCACTCTGGAGATGGCGCGGCGATATGCCAAAGGCCGGCCTATTTCCGAGCTCGGCGCGTCCCCATTCCGCTCGCAGCCATCGTGAACCAGTCGCATCCGCAGCTTCAGGCGGCGTGACTGACGCGCCCACTGGTACGGCTGTCCCTCACATCAGTAGTTGAAGTTGACCCGCTTCGGTGGACTGTCGCAAGTTAGCTGACCGCGGCCTGCTCCAGCTGCCACCTCCGTTCGAACTCGATCGGGGCGAGCATGGCGAGCGACGAGTGACGGCGCCGCCGGTTGTACCAAGCCTCCAGCCATTCGAAGAGAGCGAGGCGTGCCGACTCGCGCGTCGTGAAGCGCAGGCGAGCGAGCAGCTCGCACTCCAGCGTGCCGAAGAAGCGCTCGGCGAGGGCGTTGTCGTACGCGTCGCCCTTGGAGCTGCTCGAGCGCCTGGGGGGACGGCCATGCAGGCCGTGCACGCCGCCAAGAAGCCGGAGGTCGTGGTCGCGACCAGGTGCACGCTCTACGCGCCCGCGGCGGTGCCGGCGTGACACTGGTGGTGAAGTCCGCTGTGGGTGGACTCGGGTTGGTCCCTGCGTTGGTCCCTTCCAACGCGGCCGCCCTCGCGTCGGCGGAGAATCTCCGCGTTTGCTCAGGAAATCCGTGGGCTCTACTGGGCTCGAACCAGTGACCTCAGCGATGTCAACGCTGCGCTCTAACCAACTGAGCTAAGAGCCCGCGAGGTGCCTCAAGTATGCCGCTTTCGCGGCGGGGCGTGTCAGCCGGACTCGGCGGCGCGCTTCAAGCCCTCAACCTCGAGCCTCATGTGGCGAGTGGTCAGATCCCTGTGCATGCGGCCGAACACCGGCACGAGGAAGCCGCGCATCTCGATCGTCAATGTCAGGCGTGAGCGCCCCACTTCCAGTGCCCCGACGCGGTGGCCCGCCACGCTGGTCATGCCGCCGGACGCCTGGCGGTACTCGAAGTAGGACGGGGCCGTCCCAGATCGTGACCTCCCACTGGCCTTCGGGGAGCTTCGGCTGCGTGAGGCGTACACGCGTCCCGACCCGTACGGGCGCCGGCGTGAGCAGCTCGGCGGCGTCCACGGTCTGGATCCGCGTGGGCCAGGCCTCAAGTTCGATGGGCACATCCCAGACCCGCTGCTGCCTCGCGTCGACGTCGATGGACTCCTCGAAGCGCACGACCGGCCTTGGTGGGAGTCGGCTACCGCAGGTTGACGCGCAGGAACGGCAGGATCTTCCCCCAGGCATCCTTCGCGTCGCCCGCGCGGAAGACCTCGGGACGCTGCTCGTTCAGGAACGCATGGTCCGCTTCGGGATAGGTGTGCTTCGTGAACGGCGCGCCGGCGCTGCGCGCGGCCTTTTCGAGCGACGCGATCGTCTCGGGTGAGGTGGAGTGGTCCTTGCCGCCAAAGATCGCGAGGATGGGAATGCCCTTCATCCGGGAGAGGTCGGGCTGCTTGGCGCCCACGCCGTAGCAGTTCACTGCCGCCGCGACCTTGTCGGGCGACTCGTTCGCCGCCAGGAGGGCGACCCAGCCGCCCATGCAGAAGCCGATCGTGCCGACCTTCGCGCTGGTGACCGCCGGGTGCGCGGTGAGGAACGCCGCCGCGCCGCGGGCGTCCTTCGCGGCGTTTCCGGCCTGGAAGAACTCCATGAGCAGCTTCTGCGCGGCGTCGGGCTCCTTCAGGCCGGCCTCCTTGCCGTGGTAGAAGTCCGGCGCCAGCGCGACGAAGCCTTCCCCGGCGAGCATGTCGGCCACGCCTTTGATCTGGTCGTTCAGGCCCCACCACTCCTGGATGACGATCAGGCCCGGGCCCTTCCCGCCCGCGGGCACGGCGAGGTAGGCGTCGACCGGCGAGCCGTTCGCCGGATAGCGGACCATGCTCACGCGACGGTGCCCGTCGGGTACTCGTAGAAGCCGCGCCCGGTCTTGCGTCCGAGCCAGCCGGCGTCGACGTAGCGGCGCAGGATCGGTGCGGGCCGGTACTTCGGGTCGCCGAGGTCCCGCTGGAACACCTCGAGCACGCCCAGCAGCACGTCGAGCCCGATGAAGTCCGCGAGCGCGAGCGGCCCCATCGGGTGGCTCATCCCGAGCCTCATCACCGTGTCGATGTCCTCCCGCGTGCCGAGCCCCTCCTCGAACGCGAAGCACGCCTCGTTCAGCATAGGCACGAGGATCCGGTTCGCCAAGAATCCGGGGGAGTCCTTCGTGACGACCGGCGTCTTCCCGAAGCGCACCGAGAGGGCGCGGATCGCCTCGACCACCTCGTCGGTGGTGGCGATCGCCCGCACGATCTCCACCAGCGGCATCACCGGCGCGGGGTTCATGAAGTGCATGCCCACGACGCGGTCGGCCCGCTTGGTGGCGCCGCCGATGCGGGTGAGCGAGATGGACGACGTGTTCGACGCGAGGATCGCCCCGGGCGGGCACACCTGGTCGAGGCGGCGGAAAAGGTCGAGCTTGATCTTCGTGTCCTCGGAGGCCGCCTCGATCACCACCTCCGCGGCGCCGAGATCGCGGACGTCGGTCGAGGTCCGGATGCGGCCCGAGATCTCCGCCACCGGGTGCGGGAGCTTCCTCCGCTCCTCGAACTTCGCGAGCGAGTCGGCGATGATCCGCTTCCCCCGCTCGAGCTGCTTCATGCCGACGTCGACCAGGATCACGGAGAGCCCGGCGGTCGCGCAGACCTGGGCGATGCCCGCGCCCATCGTGCCGGCGCCGACCACGCCCGCGACCTTGGGTTCGGTCAGCACAGCCGCGGTCACAGGACCTCTACCGCCAGCGCGACGCCCTCGCCGCCGCCGATGCACAGCGACGCGATGCCCCGCTTGCCGCCGCGCTTCTGGAGCGCCGCGAGCAGGGTCACGAGGATGCGCGTCCCCGACGCGCCGATGGGGTGGCCGAGCGCCA
>VGPA01000176.1 GCA_016875665.1 Chloroflexota bacterium
ACCCAGACGCGCGACGCGGCCGCCTGGGCCGAGGCGCTCGACGCGCTCGGCGCGGGCGCGCGCCTGGACGTCGGCGCGCATGCCGCGTTCTTCGGCGGACAGTGCCTGGCGCAGGATCTCGGCGCCTACCTCAGGCTCGTCGCCGACGCCGTGATGCGCCCATCCTTCGCGGACACGGAGGTCGAGTTGGTGCGCCGGCAGGCGCTCGCCGAGTTCGAGGAGGACAAGCGCAACACGCGGGCCGTGGTCGACGAGGCCTGGCGCGAGCTCGCCTACCCGGTGGGCCATCCGTTCCGCACGCGCGCGCTCGGCGAGGAGCGTGTGGTCCGCTCCGCCACCACCGCGGCGCTGCGTGCGTTCCACGAGCGCTCGCTGCTCGGGGGCCGCGTGCTCGTCGTCGTCGCGGGCGGCGCCGACAGCGGCGCCGTCTTCGCGGCCGCGGAGCAGGCCTTCGCGGGCTGGCCTGCCGCAGCCGCGGCGAAGGGCGCGCCGGTACCGGCCGCCCGGCTGGCCGGGGCGATTCGCCGCGACGTGGTCGTCTCCGACAAGACGCAGTGCGACGTGGTCATGGGATGGCACGGCGTGCCCCGCACCGACCCGCGCTTTCCGGCGGTACGCGTGACGAACATGGTCTTCGCGCAGGACACGTTCGCGAGCCGGGCGGGGAAGATCGTGCGCGACAAGCTCGGCCTCGCCTACTACGTGTTCTCCTCCGTGGGATCGAGCCTCGGCCAGTCACCGTGGACGCTGCGCATGGGTGTGAACCCCGGCAACGTGAAGCGCGCCATCGAGACGGTCGACCAGGAGCTCGGAAGGATTCAGGCCGGCGAGGTGACCACCGAGGACATCGTGCTCGCCACCGACAAGCTCGTCGGCGAGATTCAGGTGTCGCGCGAGAGCGCGGGCGGCGTCGCGAATCAGGTGCTTGAGGTCGAGCTCTACGGCCTGGGCGACGACTACCACGAGCGGTACGGCGCGATGCTCAAGGCCGTGACGCGGGACGAGGTCGTCGCCATCGCGCGCGAGCTGCTCCCGCTCGACCGCCGCGCGACCGCCGTGGCGGGGCCCGCCCTTCCGGCTTAGCGGGGCCGACCCCGCGGCTTCCTCGCGTCAGGTGGCCTCCGCCCCGGGCCGCTGCTCGAAATCGACAGCGAGTTCGCACTCGCCGCTTCGGTGCGCGAAGGGCTCGGCGTCGCGTTCGTCCCCGTTCCTGCGCGCCGTCTTCGCCGTCAGCCCAGCACGAGGCGGGAGCCGCGGCGCGACAGCAGACCCTCCTGTTCGAGCGTCCGCGCCAGTGCGTGCACGCGCGGATCGCCGATCGCGGCGGCGAGCGCCCGCTCGCTGAGTCCGCCGCGCGCGCCGCGGAGCGCGCGCACGATCTCGCCGCGCACCTTGCGGTCGCTCGTCGCGAACGCGCTCTGCCGCCTCCCCGCCGGCTCGCCCGCCGTGCCGCGCCCCGCGCACACCTCTCGCACGGGGCACTCGCCGCAGCGCGGATGGCGCGACAGGCAGAGCATGGCGCCGAGATCCATGAGCGCGTGGTGCCACCGGTCGGCGGCGCGCGGCGGGAGCAGTGCGGCGTCGATGGCGACCGCTTCGTCGAGCGTCGCGACGCGTCCCAGCGCGATGCGCCCGAGGACGCGCCGGATGTTCGTGTCGGCGAAGGCCTCGGGGGCGCCGGTCGCGAAGCACGCCACCGCCGACGCGGTGTACCGGCCGATGCCCGGAAGCGCGCGGAGCGCCTGCGCGTCGCTTGGGAGTGAGCCGCCCGCGAGGCGCGCCGCGCGGTGCAGGTTCAGCGCGCGGCGGTTGTACCCGAGTCCCGCCCACGCGCGAAGCACGCTCGCGAGGCGCGCCCGCGCCAGGCTCGCGACGGTCGGAAACCGCCGCAGGAACGACTCGTACGCGGGGGCCACGCGGGCGACCTGGGTCTGCTGGAGCATCACCTCCGAGACCCAGATCGCGTACGGATCCCGCGTCCTCCGCCACGGGAGGTCACGGGCCGCCCGCGCGTACCAGCGCAGAATCCGCGAGCGGAGCGGGCGCCGGGTCGCGTTGTACACTGCCTGAGACTACGGAGCCCTGAGGAGTGCTGGAGGCCGCGGCCGCCAGTGCTTTTTTCATTCCCACCGTCGTGAAAACGCCCGCGGAGGGTCGAACAATGGCCATCAACGCCGACAAGCCCGTCTACGTGTCCAAGGATGGACTGAAGAAGCTGGAGGCCGAGCTCCACGACCTGCGCTCGAATCAGCGCAAGGTGATCGCCGACCGGATCCATTCCGCCATGGAGTTCGGCGACTACTCCGAAAACTCCGAGCTCGAGCAGGCCAAGAACGACCAGGCCTTCCTCGAAGGCCGCATCCAGCAGCTCGAGCAAATGGTGAAGTACGCCGTGGTCATCGAGGAGTCCAAGCACCACGACGTGGTGGAGCTCGGCAGCAAGGTCGTCGTCGAGTCGGACGGCCGGAAGGACACCTACGTGATCGTGGGCTCCGCCGAGGCCGCGCCGTCGCAGGGCCGGATCTCGAACGAATCCCCGGTCGGGAAGGCGCTCCTCGGCCACAAGGCCGGCGATCGCGTTTCGTTCAGCGTTCCGGCCGGCTCGGTCGAGATGAAGATCGTCTCGGTCTCGTGACCGTCGCGGTCCCGCGCGAGGTGTTCTGGGCCGACGCTGAGGCGTCGCTCCTCGCGCGCGACCGCTCGCACACGATCCGCGACTCGAAGACGCCGTCGGGCGCGGTGCCCATCTCCGGCCTGCGCGGGCCGATCATCACCAGCGCGCTCTACCGGACCTTCAAGGGGCAGGGTCTCACCTGCCGTTTCGCATACACCATCGACGATTACGACCCGATGGACTCGCAGTCGATGCGCTCGCGCGAAGGCATGTCAGAGCACATGGGCAAGCCGCTCTGCACGATCCCCTCGCCGGACGGTGACCCGGCCAAGAGCTACGCGCAGCACCACGCCGAGCGCTTCATCGCGACCTTCGCCCGGCTCGGAATCGTGCCCGATGAGTTCACGTACATGAGCGCGCTCTACCGGAGCGGGGCGCTCGACCGGTCGATCGACCTGGTGCTCCGCAACGCCGCCGCGGTGCGGGAGATCTACGCACGCGTGGCCAACGTGCGCAAGGACGACGACTGGTACCCGGTCTCGCTGATCTGCGAGCGCTGCGGGAAGATCGGCACGACCAAGGCCACCGGGTATGACGGCACGCTCGTGACGTACGAGTGCCTGCCGCGCTACGTCGAGTGGGCGGACGGCTGCGGCCACAAGGGCCGGACCTCGCCTTTCAAAGGCGGCAGCAAGCTGCTCTGGAATCTGCAGTGGTGCGCGCAGTGGGACTACTTCGACGTGACCTACGAGGAGGGCGGCAAGGACCTGCTCACCGCGGGCGGCTCGCGCGATCGCTCGAACGAGATCTACCGCGCCGTGTGGGGCAAGGAGCCGCCGTTCGGCCTGCAGCACGAGTTCCTCACGCTCGGCGGCAAGAAGATGTCCACCTCGAAGGGTGTGGGTGCGCTCGCCCACGAGCTCGTCGAGTTGTATCAGCCGGAGATCGTGCGCTTCCTCATGATTCGCACGCACCCCAAGCGCCACATCGAGTTCGACCCGACCGGCCCGTCGCTCTCGAAGCTCTACGACGAATACGACCGCTGCGGCGAGGCGTTCGCCAAGGACCTCGAGAGCGACCTCGGCCGGGTCTGGGCGCTCGCGCAGGTATCCGAGCCGCGCGCACCGGGCCACCGCGCCCGGTTCTCCGATGTGGCCAACTGGATCCAGATCCCGAGCATCGAGCGCGACCTCGGCGCCCACGCGTCCGGCCTC
>VGPA01000177.1 GCA_016875665.1 Chloroflexota bacterium
CCGACCGCGAGCGCATCCTCCTCGCGGTCGCGGGCGCCCTGCTCGTCGCGGGCGCGGGCATGCTGTTCGCCGACGCCGAGGGCAAGCTGCCCGCGCGCTTCTCCGGGATGCTCTGGCTCCGCGCCGGGTGCGGCGTGCTGATCGCCTCGCTGCAGATGCTCCCGAGCGCCGCCGCGCTCCGGCGCCTCGCGGCGTACGCGGGGGCGATGGGCGCGGCGCTCTCGGCCGTGCTCGTTTCGCACGCCGCCGCGACGGGTGACCGGACGCCGATCGTGCTCGATCTCGTGCACGTCCTCGCGGTCTCCGCGTGGTCGGGCGGGCTCGTCGCCCTGCTCGCGGTGGCTCTGCCGTCGTTCCGCGGCGCGGAGGCGCTCGTGAGCCGCGAGCTCGGCGGGGTCGTGCTCCGCTTCTCCATCCTCGCGATCGTGTCGGTGGCGCTCCTCATCGCGACCGGCGTGCTCGCCTCGCTCGACCGCCTGGTGCTGGTCGAGGATCTGTGGGAGACGCCCTTCGGCATCGCGCTCACGGCGAAGGTCGTGCTCCTCCTCGGAACGCTCGCGGTCGCTTCGCTGAACCTGCTGCGCTGGGGGCCCCGCCTGCGCGGCGGCGACGGCGGCGCGCGGCGCGGGCTCGTGCGCGGCACCGTCGTGGAGAGCGGCGCGCTCGCCGCCGTGCTCGTCGCCGCGTCGTTCCTCACCTCGTTCGCGCCGCCGGCGGTGACGTACGAGGGCGGATACACGGAAACGCGGCACGCGGGCGGCCTGCGTCTCCAGATGCTCGTCGCGAGCACGACCCCCGGGCGCAACCGGTACGTGCTCCGCGTGCAGCACGGCCTCGCCCCGGTCACGGGCGTCGAGCGCGTGGCGCTCCGCTTCACGATGGTCGAGCACGACATGGGCGAGACCGAGCTGATCGCGACGGAGCGCGCGCCGGGCGAGTACGCCGCGGACGGCAGCCCGACGGCGATGTACGGAACCTGGCGGATCGAGGCGATCGTCCGGCGTACGGGGCTCCAGGACGTGCGCACCGTCTTCACCGCTCCGATCGTGCCCACGCCGGGCCAAGCCACCTCCGCTCGCGCGATCGCCTTCGGCTCGTACACGCTGGTGGTGTTCACCGATCCGGCGGCGCCGGCAGCGGGCTCACCGCTAGCGATCTCGATCGTGCTCATCGGGAGCAACGGCGAGGCGGCGGCGGGCCGCGCGATCACCGCGACGCTCCAAGGAGCGCGCACCCTTCCGGCGATCACCGCGCGCGAATCGACTCCGGGACGCTACGAACTCGCGATCCCCGCGCTCGAAGCGGGCACGTGGCAGGCCGCGCTCACACTCGACGGACTGGGCGGCGCCACCTACGGCTTCGAGGTGCGCTGACTATCGTGAGGCCTGTGCTCGCAGGAATCGCTCCCGCGCCCGCCGCGCACGGCGCGAGCGGCACCTGGCTCGACGAGTTCGTCGAGCTCGGCCTTCCGCTGATCCTGTTCATCGCGCTCTACTTCTGGTCCAGCCGGAAGGCGAAGCGCAAGCAGTGATCACCGGCATCACGCGTCAAGGACTCGAGCAATCGGCGCTGCTCCTCGTGATCGGCGCCGCGGTCTTCGGCCTGCTCGCCCTACGCGCGTACCGCCGCGGAGACCACGAGGGATGGAGGCGGCCCGCGCTGTCGGCGGGCGGTCTGGTGCTGCTCGCGGTCGTCGCGCTCGGCGCGGGCTACACCGTCGCACCGAACATCCCCACCCCGCCAGTGCCGATCACGGCGCGCTTCGCGCAGAACCCGGTCGCCGATACGCCCGAAGCGTGGGCCGCGGGCCGCGCCGCGTACAACGCCCGCTGCGCGGTGTGCCATGGCCCGCAGGGGCTCGGCGACGGCCCCGCCGCGTTCACGCTCAACCCGCGTCCGTTCAACCTCCAGGTGCACACGCCGCAGCACGCGCCGGGCGAGGTGTACCACTGGATCAGCGAGGGCATCCCGGGGACGGCGATGCCGCCGTGGAAGGACGTGCTCGACGAGACCGAGCGCTGGAGCCTGGTGCGGTTCCTCTACGCGCTCGCCGACGGAAGGGCGCGGTCGACGCAGTGACCGAGGCGAGCCTGGCGGGGCACATGCGCATGCTGTTCGAGCACGGCCGCTGGGCCGACGCCCGCATCCTCGCCGCCGCGGGTCGCGTGAGCGAGCAGGACTACCACGCGGCGTCGCCGGGCCTCTCGTTCGGCAGCCTCCATCGCACGCTCGTCCACCAGCTCGTCGCGAACGGGCTCTGGCTCTCGCGATGGACCGGTGCGGCCGCGCCCGAGTTCGCCGCCCGGCCGGGCGACCCCACCGCGGCCGCGGTCGCCGACTTCGCCCGCCTCAGTGCGCTCTGGCGCGAGACCGAGGAGGCCGCCGCCGCCTTCTACGCGCGGATCACCGATGCGACCCTCGCGGCGACGCTCTCGTACACGAACTCGCGCAGAAAGGCGGGCAGCCGGCCGCTCCACGAGCTCGTCGCGCAGGTGCTCGCGCACGGCGTCCAGCACCGCGCCGAGTCCGCGGTGCGACTGACCGCGCTCGGGCAGTCGCCCGGCGACGTGGACCTCATCGTCTACCTGCGGAGCCGGTAGCCGGCGTCTCCTCCTGCAGGCGGAGGAGCGCGAGCGCGAAGGAGCCGAGAACGAGCAGGTGGACGGCGGTGCACCACTCGCAGATCCGCCGGATGACGGCGAGCTCGGCGTAGACGAGGTACAGCACCGTGACGAGCCCCGCCACGCACCATGCGAAGTGCGCCGCGCGGAGCCGCGTGCTGTCGGGCCCGAAGGCGGCGAGGGCCGCCGCCACCGCCGAGACGGCAAACCAAAGCACGCCGGCGAGCGCGACCGGCACGCCGGTGCCCGGCACAAAGCTGAACGTGCTCGTGGTGACGGCGTCGCAATCGAGCGGTCCGGTGGTGATGCAGGCGAGCGGGACGCCCTGGTAGTGGACGGCCGTGAGGAACACCGACACCGCGAGCCCCACGGCGGCGAGCACGAGCAGCAGCTCGGCACGGCGGGCGCGCAACCTTAAGAGGGGGGCCGCAGCCCCGTGAGGCCGGGCGCACCGCAGACCGCGGCGGGCTTCCCGTCGGTAAGCACGCAGAGCGCCGCGGCGATCTGGTTGGCGTGTCCGAGCACCGCCTTGCCGTTCACGGTCGAGGGGTCCGCGGCTTCGCGCGCGATCTGCCGCCAGTCCTTGCCGGCCATCGCGTCCGGGGGCACGCCGGCCCCGACCAGGTACCAGCGGTCGGCAAGGCTGAGGTAGGGAATGGAGCCGCGCGAGTTGTACGCCGTCATCGACGCCTGCTGCACAGGAGACGGGTGCGTGATCGGCCGTCCATCGCGATCGGCGGTCTCGACCGGGGCGAACGCGAGGAGGTCGCTGCGGTACGAGACGCCGCGGAACGAGAAGGTCGCGGTGTCGGGGAAGACGTCGGTGGGCGACGACCGCTCCAGCTCCAGGCCGCCGAACGTGCCGAACCGCGCGAGCGCGGCGACGAGCGCCCAGCGCTCCGAGGCGCAGAAGGGGCAGAAGTCCGCGCCGACGTAGAGAATCGCGGGCTTGCCGTCGATCCGAAGCGTTTGTCCCCCGCCCTTCGCCAGAGACTGGCGCACCGACCCGCCGCCGACCGCGTCGAACGCCGCGGCAGGGATGGTCGTCATGGTGGCCGCGACGGCCGCAGCGTCGGCCGCCGTGGCGGTGGCCGCCGGCGCGGAGCGCCCGATCCACGCGAAGCCGACGACGATCGCGGCGACGAGCGCGAGCGATGCCAGAAGCGGTCCGCGTCCCCTCCAGAACGAGGGCTTCTCGCCGCGACG
>VGPA01000178.1 GCA_016875665.1 Chloroflexota bacterium
TGGCGCCGGGCAGCGGACCGCGCACCGGGCGGCGCTTCGGGCGCGGGCCGCGCTGCGGCGGGAACCTTCTCGGTCGTGCTTTCGGCATTCGCTATTCCTCCAACCGCACGGCGCGTGCCGCGTGCAGCGCTTCGCGCAGGGTCTCTCGTTCGCTCGGCTCGATGGTCGCCTTGAGCGCCGCCGCGATGGCGCCGCTCGCGACGCCGCGCTCCAGGCAGTCGCGCGCGGGTTCGGGGCACAGGTACGCGCCGCGGCCGGGGGCCTTCCCCCGGAGATCGACCGTGAGCGACCCTGCGGGGGAGCGCAGCACCCGCACGAGCTCCCGCTTGGCGCGGGTGCTGCGGCATGCGACGCAGGTCCGCTGCGGGAGGACGTTCGGCACGGCCGCGGCTATCGGCGAACCCGCTTCCGGCCGCCCAGCATCGCGCGGTCCTCCTCGTCCATGGTGTCGTCGTCGGCCATGGCCGACTCGGCCTCGACCTCGGCGACGAGGTCGTGACGGATCACGTCGGGGTCCTCGACGACCACAGGCTCGGGCTCGGCGACCGCTTCGACCGGCTCGGGCTCCGGCTCGGTCTCCGCCCGCACCTCGGACTCGCTCCGGATGTCGATGCGCCAGCCGGTGAGCTTCGCCGCGAGGCGGGCGTTCTGCCCCTCCTTGCCGATCGCGAGCGACAGCTGGCGGTCGGGGACCACGACGTACGCGGTCTTGTCGTCGGGCAGGATGTCCACGCGGACGACCTGCGCCGGTGACAGCGCGTTGGCGACGAACTGCTCGGACTTCTCCGCCCATGGGATCACGTCGATGCGCTCGCCGCCCAGCTCGTTCACGATCGCCTGCACGCGCAGGCCGCGCTGGCCGACGCACGCGCCCACCGGGTCGAGCCCCGCCTGGCGCGCCCGCACCGCGATCTTGCTGCGCGAGCCCGCCTCGCGGGCGATGCCCATGATCTCGACCTGGCCGTGGTAGATCTCCGGCACCTCGAGCTCGAACAGCCGCTTGACGAGGCCGCGATGCGCGCGGCTGACCATGATCTGCGGGCCGCGGAGCGAGCGGCGGACCTCGAGGACGAGCACCTTGCGGTGCTGGCCGATGAAGTAGCGCTCGTGCGGCGCCTGCTCGGTGCGCGGGAGGATCGCGTCGGCGCGGCCGAGCTCCATCACCGCCGAGCCCGCCTCGAACCGCGAGATCTGGCCGTTGATGATGTCGCCCTCGCGCTCGGCGTACTCCGCGAACACCTGCTCGCGCTCCGCCTCGCGCAGCGACTGCTGGATGACCTGCTTGGCCATCTGGGCGCCGATCCGGCCGAGGGCGGCCGCCGACTCCTCAAGGGGGATGACCTCACCCACCTGCGCGTCAGGCTTGATGCGCCTGGCCGACTCGAGAACGATCTGGAGCTTGGGGTCCTCGACTTTCTCGGCGACCGTCTTGAGCAGGAACACCTTGAAGCTGCCGGTCTGGAGGTCGAACTTCACATCGATGTTCTCCTCCGCGCCATAGGCACGCTTCATCGCCCGGGCGATGATGTCGCCGACGACCTCCTTCGGAAGGCCCTTCTCGGCGGAGAGCTGCGCGAGACCGGTGACGAGCTCTCTATTCATTTTTCGGACGCTCCCCTATTCAATTCACAGAGCGAAAAAAAAGTGGGTCAAGCCCACTTTCCTCCGGACCGTGCGGCGACCGGATTTCCGGGCACCCCGAGAAAGTCTACACCCGCCCGGAGATCTCCCGATATTCGGGGCGGGGACGTCCGCGGAAAGGGGCCCTGCCAGGTGCGCGGACGCGCGCGGCAGGCCCTTTTTCTACGTCAGGTTGTTGCCGATGTTGGAGAAGAGGTTCTGGAGATTGCCGCGAAGGAAGACCATGGCGACGATCACGGCGATCGCGATGACGGCGATGATGAGTGCGTATTCGACCAGGCCCTGGCCTTCGTCGTCGCGCAGCAGATCAATCAAAAGCGACCATCCTTTCCCCCTGTGCTTGCGGGAGAACGGTAGCCGCTACACGCCCGCCGCTCGTGCGGACGAGCGAAGCGCCAGGGCCAGGCGCTCCTCCGTTGATACCGCTCCGGGTGGCGGAACGCGCCGGAGTGCGGCGACCGCTTCCGCCGCGCTGAACCCGAGCGCGACAAGCGCCGCCCCGACCTCGTCCTCCGGCAGTGCCGCCGGCGCCCCCGCCCCGATGGCGGAGACCCGTGACCTGAGGTCCACGATCAGCCGCTCCGCGGTCTTCTTGCCCACCCCCGGCGCCCGCGCCAGCATCGCGGCGTCACCGGAGGCGATCGCCGCGGCGAGCTCGGCCGGCGTCGCCGTGGCGAGGAGCGCGAGCGCCGACTTCGGCCCGACGCCGGACACGGCGATGAGCATCTCGAAAAGCGCGAGCTCCTCGCGCGTCGCGAAGCCGTACAGGAACATCCCGTCCTCGCGGGTGACCTGGTGCGTGTGAAGCAGCACCGCGTCGTCCATGGGCTGCCGCGGAACGAAGACCCGGTAGCCGACCCCGCCGACCTCGAGCACGACGTGGTCCGCCGCCCGCGCCGTCACCCGCCCTCGTAACGACCCGATCATGTCAAGAACACGGCTGCGCCGTGTTCCCCGTGCGGGTCGAGTCGCTCGTCGCGGCGGAGCCGCTCCTCACTCGCCTGTTCATTTCAAGAACACGGCTGCCGCCGTGATCCCCGCTCGCATGATTCATTCCAATGCCTTCGCGACCGTCGAGGCGAAGGACGCGCGCTGCGCGTGCGTCAGCGCGATCGCGATCGCGTCGGCGACGTTGTCGGCGGTGATCGGCCGCTCGAGCGTGATCAGGAGCGCGACCATGCGCTGCACCGTCCGTTTGTCGGCGCCGCCGTTGCCGGTCACGGCGAGCTTCACCTCGCCGGGTGTGTACTCCGCTACGGGCAGGCGGGCGCGGGCGGCGCACAGCAGCACGACCCCCCTCGCCTCGGCGACCGCCATCGCGGTCCGCGCGTTGCGGTTGAAGAACAGGCGCTCGACGGCCACGGCCACCGGCGCGTGCTCGGCGATCAGCAGGTCGAGCGCGGTCCCGATGGCGAGGAGGCGTTCGGCGGCGGGGGCCTCTTTCGGCACCTCGACCATTCCGCTCGCGACGAGCGAGCCGCCTTGCCCGACCGCGTCGAGGATCGCGTAACCCATGCCCGTGGTGCCGGGGTCGATGCCGAGGATGCGGCCCACTCGGTCTAGGAGGCGCCGGCCAGGACTTCCTCGGGGACGTCGAAGTTGGCGTGCACCTTGCTCACGTCGTCGAGCTCCTCGAGCGCCTCGATGAAGCGCAGCATCTTGCGAGCGTCCTCGGCGCCGAGCTTCACGGTCGTCTGCGGGCGCAGCGTGATCTCGGCCGATTCGACCTTTACGCCGCCCGCCTCGAGCTTTTCCGTGACCGCCTTGAGGGCGGCGGGTGCGGTGTAGACCGTGACCGCGGTTCCGTCGACCTCGACGTCGTCGGCGCCGGCGTCGATCGCGCTGAGCGAAATCTCGTCGGGGTCGGTCTCGGACGCGTCGATCTCGATCGAGCCCTTCTGGTCGAACTGCCACACGACCGACCCGGGGCCGCCGATGTTGGCGTTGTTGCGGCTGAAGACCGCCCGCACCTCCCCGGCGGTGCGGTTCCGGTTGTCCGTGGCGGCCTCCACGATCACCGACACGCCGCCCGGCCCGTAGCCCTCGTAGGTGACCGGCTCGATCGCCTCCCCCGCGATCGCGCCGGTCGCGCGGTCGATCGCGCGCTGGATGTTCACCATCGGCATGTTCACGCCGCGGGCCTTGTCCATGGCCAGGCGGAGGCGGAAGTT
>VGPA01000179.1 GCA_016875665.1 Chloroflexota bacterium
TGTCGTCGCTCGCGCGGCGCGATCCGCTCTCGGCCCTCGCCGGCGGGGCGCTCAAGGACCCGCTCGTGGCCGGCGCCGTCGCACTCGCGGGATCCGGACCGGTGGCGGGGGCCGTCGCGCTCGCCTACGCGGTGCTGCTCGTGCCGATCGCCGCCATCGCCCTCCTTCGCCGGCGCGCGAGGGCGTAGCGCCCAGGCCCGCGGAGCGCCTTAGCGGCGGCCGTCGTCCAGAAGGCGGGTCGCGAGGCGCTTCGCCGCCTCCGCGGCGAAGGTCGAGAGGGCCTGGCTGCCGGCGACGAATCCCGCCTCGGTCGCGCGGTCGCGCATCGGCTCGCCTTTCTTGCGCCTCGGCTTGCCCCGGCGGCCGAGCGTGGAGGCGACGGCGGCGAGCGCGGCGACGGCGGCACCGGCGGCCGCGAGCGGGCGGCGCGTCAGGAGCGTGCGCGGGTCCGAATCCTGGCGCACCTTCGCCACGAGCAGGTCGATGTCCGCGCTGATCCCGGCGCGGAGCGCTATGAGCTCGCGCTCCGTCCGAGCACTCTCGTCTTCAGCCACCGTACGGTCTCCTTCACCTGCCTGATGGTGCGATCCGGCCCATGGAGGACCAGCTTCTTGTACCCGATGTAGCCCACGAGGCCCGCAACGATCGCGAAAAGCAGGAACGCGGCCAGCGCGGCGAGCGCGAGGGGCAGCACGATCGCGAGCAGCGCGATCACCAGGACGACGAACGACACCAGCGCGAGCCAGACGAGCGCGAGCGCGACCGCGAACCAGATCACGGCGCGCAGGTTCGCGGCGATGAGCTCGCCGATCTCCTGCTTGGGCAGCTCGATCTGCTTGCGCACGTACGCCTGCGCACGCTCGCGAATGCGCCCGATCAGGCCGCGGTAGGTGGGTTCGCCGTCCATCACCTCCGACTGTATCCCTGAATCGCCCTAGAATCGCCCCCCGTGCCGGCCCGCAAGTCCGCGCCCCGGAAAGCCCGCAAGGCGACGAAGTGGGTGTACCTCTTCAACGGCGGCAGGGCCGAGGGCAGCGCGAAGATGCGCGAGCTCCTCGGCGGCAAGGGCGCGGGCCTCGCCGAGATGACGAACGCCGGCCTCCCGGTCCCGCCGGGCTTCACGATCACCACCCAGGCCTGCAACGCGTACTTCGCGAAGGGACGCACGCTCCCCACCGGACTCTGGGAGCAGATCGAAGCCTGCCTCGCCAAGGTCGAGCGCTCCACCGGCAAGCGCCTCGGCGACCCGGCCAACCCGCTGCTCGTGTCGGTGCGCTCGGGCGCGGCGATGTCGATGCCGGGCATGATGGACACCGTCCTCAACCTGGGGCTCAACGACGCGACCCGCGACGGCCTCGCCGCCCTCACGGGTAACGAGCGCTTCGCGTGGGACGCCCACCGCCGGTTCCTCTCGATGTTCGGCCGCATCGTGCTCGACATCCCGGGCGAGAAATTCGAGCACCGCCTCGACGAGAAGAAGCGCGCGTCCGGCGCGCGTACCGACGCCGATCTCCCGCCCGGCGCGCTGCGCGACCTCGTGCGGGAGTACCGCGAGATCGTGAAGCGCGAGACCAAGCGCGACTTCCCCGACGATCCGCGCGCGCAGCTGCGGGCGGCGATCGAGGCCGTCTTCAAGTCGTGGTTCGGCCGGCGCGCCGTGGACTACCGCAACACGTTCAAGATCCCGCACGACCTCGGCACCGCGGTGAGCGTCGTGACGATGGTGTTCGGCAACATGGGCGACGGCTCGGGGACGGGCGTCGCGTTCACGCGGGATCCCAACACCGGCGAGAAGACCCTCTACGGCGAGTACCTGCTCAACGCCCAGGGCGAGGATGTGGTGGCGGGGATCCGCACCCCGGACAAGATCAGCACGCTCAAGGCCAGGCTGCCCGCCGTCTACAAGCAGTTCGAGGCGATCGCCAAGCGCCTCGAGAAGCATTACCGCGACGCTCAGGATCTCGAGTTCACGATCGAGCGCGGGACGCTGTACATGCTGCAGACGCGCTCGGCGAAGCGCACCGCGGCCGCGGCCGTGAAGATGGCGACGGACATGGTCGCCGAGCGCCTCATCACCAAGGAGGAGGCGATCGGTCGCGTCGACCCGGCCCAGGTCGTGCAGCTGCTCCTTCCGCACTTCGACCCCGCGGCCGTCAAGCGCGCGCGCGCGGAGGGCAGGTATCTCGCCAAGGGCCTGAACGCCGCGCCGGGCGGGGCGACCGGGCGGGCGGTGTTCGACGCCAACCGAGCCGCCGAGCTCCGGGGCCTGGATCTGGCCGTGGTGCTCGTGCGCCCGGAGACGAGCCCGGACGATTTCCACGGCATGGTCGCCGCCACCGGCATCCTCACCGCGCGCGGCGGCTCGACGAGCCATGCGGCGGTGGTCGCCCGCGGCCTCGGTCTGCCGTGCGTTTCCGGATGCGAGGCGCTCACGATCGACCTCGAACGGCGCCAGATGCGCGTCGGGGACACGGCCATCCGTGAGGGTGACCCGATCTCGATCGATGGCACGACCGGCGAGGTATTCGCGGGCGAGATCCCGACCGTCCCCGCGCGCTTCCGCGAGATGGCCGACCTGCGCGCGCTGCTCGGCTGGGCGGACCGGGTGCGTCGTCTGGGCACCTGGGCCAACGCCGACACGCCGGAGGAGTGCGCGCTCGCGCGCGAGCTGGGCGCCGAGGGCGTCGGCCTCGCGCGGACCGAGCACATGTTCCGGCAGGCCAACCGCCTGCCGATCGTGCAGGACATGATCCTCGCCGACACGCTCGAGGGGCGGAAGGCGGCGCTCGCGAAGCTCCTGCCGATCCAGCAGGGCGACTTCCGCGAGATGCTCCGGGCGATGGACGGCCTGCCGGTGATCATCCGGCTGATCGACCCGCCGCTCCACGAGTTCCTCCGCGAGTTCGCGGACGTGCACGTCGAGCTGGCCGTCGCGCGCGCGAAGGGCGAGAAGGTGTCGGGCGACGACCGCCGCGTGCGCCTCGCGCACCGGCTCAAGCAGCTGCACGAGGACAACCCGATGCTCGGGCTCCGTGGCTGCCGGCTGCTGCTCGTCTACCCCGAGGTGCTCGAGATGCAGGTGCGCGCGATCCTCGGCGCGGCCGCCGACGTGGCCGAGCGCGGCGGCAGGCCGAAGCCCGAGATCATGATGCCGCTCGTCGCCGTGATGGGGGAGATGGACCGCCTCGAGGCGGAAGTGCGCCGCGTCGCGAAGGAGGTCGAGGCGGAGCGTGGGCGGAAGATCCCGTTCCACTTCGGCACGATGATCGAGATCCCGCGCGCGGCGCTCATCGCCGACCAGATCGCCGCCAAGGCGGAGTTCTTCTCGTTCGGCACGAACGACCTCACGCAGACCACGCTGGGCATCTCGCGCGACGACGCACAGAAGTCGTTCCTCACCCGATACGTCGAGCAACAGGTCATCCCCGACGACCCGTTCCACGTCCTCGACCGCGAGGGTGTCGGCGCCCTGATCACGATGGCCGTCGAGAAAGGCCGCACGGCGCGTCCCAACCTCAAGGTCGGGATCTGCGGCGAGCACGGGGGTGACCCGTCCTCCATCGCCTTCTGCGACGCCGCGGGACTCGACTACGTCTCGGCGTCCGCCTATCGCGTGCCGGTCGCCCGGCTCGCCGCGGCGCAAGCCGCGCTCAAGAGCGCTCAGGGGGACCGCTAGGGCCGACCGCTGGACCGCTGCGGATACCCTGTTCCCGTGGCCACGCGGATCGACCCGGAGGCGCGCCTCGCCCGGACCCGCAGCGTCGCGGCGCTGCGCATCCGCCAGCGCCTCGAGCAGCGCGAGGCCGCCATG
>VGPA01000180.1 GCA_016875665.1 Chloroflexota bacterium
CGTCGCTCGCATGGCTCGTGTACGTCTGCCATCGCGGCGTGCGAGCGCACTATGGGGTGGGCGGCGACCGGGCCGGCACGATCCTGCTGATCGCCGCCGTCCTGTTCTATCTCGCCCCGATCGCGCTCGCGCTGCTCTCCGTCGCCGCCATCCTGGTGGCGGCCATCGTCCTCGACTACTTCTAGAACGCGGCGGCGAGCGCCTCGCTCGCCGCGCGGTCGATCGCCCGGTCGAGCGCCTCCCGGCGGAGCCCTTCGAGGCGCGGCGGATCGGCGTCATGCAGGTCCTCGGGCACGGGTAGCCCCGCCATGACGAGGAACTCGATCGACCAGGAACGGCGCACGGCGTCGAGCGAGTAGCCGCCGCCGCCCACCGCCACCCAGGGCAGGCCGACGGACGCGAAGCGCCGCACCACGTGCTCGCGCGCGCGCGTCGAGAGCATGAGATGCGTCAGCGGGTCGTCGAAGTGCGGGTCGATCCCGTGCTGCGTCACCAGGACGTCCGGACGGTAGCGCGCGAGGAGCTCGGGCACGACCGCGTCGAAGCCGCGTACGTACCCCTCGTCGTCGGTCTGCATGGGCAGCGGCACGTTGATCGAGTACCCCGCTCCCGCGCCGGTCCCGCGCTCCTCCGCGAAGCCCGTTCCGGGGAAGAGCGTGCGGCCCGACTCGTGCAGCGAGACGGTGAGCACGCGGTCCGTGTCGTAGAACGCCGCCTGCACGCCGTCGCCGTGATGCGCGTCGATGTCGACGTAGGCGACGCGCATCCCGCGGTCCGCGAGCAGGCCGCAGACGATGGCCGGGTCGTTGTAGATGCAGAAGCCGGACGCGCTCCTCCGCATCGCGTGGTGAAGCCCTCCGGCGCCGTTGAACGCGACGCGCAGCCGTCCCGCGAGGACCTCCTCCATCGCCACGAGCGATCCGCCGGTGGTGAGGAGCGAGGCCTCGTGCATCCCGGCGAACGGCGGGGTGTCGCCCTGGTGCAGGAGGCCCCAGCGCGCGTGGTCGTCGTCGGGCCGCGCGGAGGCGCGCACCACCGCGTCGACGTAATCGGGTGCATGCACCCGCTCGACCTCGGCGCGGGTCGCGTCGCGCGGGACGAGCCGCGCCGCACCGCGCTCGAACGCGCCGAGCGCGGTCAGCGTCTCATGTACGTGCGCGTAGCGGATGGGCCGGAGCGGATGGTCGTCGCGGTAGACGTGGCCCGCGAGGCGCGGATCCCAGACGAACCCGGCGCCGCTCATCCCGGCTGGTACTCGGAGGGGAAGTCCTTCCGGTACTGGCGCCAGCCGACGAAGTTGCCGCAGCGCTCGTGCGGGTCCGCGAGCGGCGCTGCGACGTGCTCGTAGGGCGACCAGTGGCCGTCGCGGCGCAGCTGCACGGCGAGCGCGACGTCGGCCGCGGGGTCGCGCTTGCCGTCGTGGGTCAGATAGGAGACGCGCGCGCAGCGCCCCACGCTCACGTCGTGCCACGCGAGGGCAGGCTCACCGGCCATCTCCTCGGGCGCCACCAGCGGAAGGTGCCAGCCGCCCCTCCCCACCAGGCGCGGAGTCGAGCCCGCCTGCGCGTCGCGGATGAGCTCGGCGATCTTCCGGATCTCGGGCTGCGCGGCGGGATGGCAGCGCAGCGCGTAGAAGTGCGCCCAGTCGGTCGCGGTGACGATCTGCGTCACCCACATCCACGGCTCGAGCACGCGGTTCGAGATCTGCTTGTGGAGGCCGGCCTGCTGGAGCGCGCGGGCGCTCGCGAGCGCTTGGTCCCGCGCCGCGGTCCATGCCGCTTCGGCGGCGGCCCGCGCGTCGCCGTCGAGCTCGGCGTCGGCCTGCATCCCGCTCTGGTTCTTCCCCCACCACACCGGCACGACCGGATCCTGCTCGATCCGCTCGATGAGCTTGCCGACCGGGATCGCGCGCGAGGAGGCGCTGTTGCGGGAGAACATGCGGTGGGTGTTCATCTCCGCGAGGACCATCCGGGGGTACGTCGCCTCGACGGTGGTGAGGCGAGCGCCCCCCGGAGACACGGAGTCGGCGAGCACGCGGACCGAGTAGGCCATCGGTCCGCGAGTTTAGGTCGCGGTCATCTCCCCATGGCCTTGGCCAGCTCGCCGACGTCGGTGCGCTGGCTGCCCAGCACCACGTCGCAGCCGGGGATCTGGCGCACGAGCTGCCCGCCGGTCGCGCCGCACTGGCGCCCGTGAGGATCGATCACGACGTACGCCAGCCCGGCGGTCTGCGTGTTGAAGCGGAGCTTCGGCGCGGGCGGCTGCGGCACCGGGTTGCCCGGAGGCGCGCCGCTCTGCGTCGTGCTCTGCTGCCCCGCCGTGACCGACTGCTGCTGGCCCTGCGACTGCACGAGCACCTCGCCCTCGGTCGTCTTGACCGTGGTGGTGCCGTCGGGTGCGACCGAGATCTCGAACGCCGTGCCGCGCACCGTCGCGACGGCGCTCGGCGTCTTCACTTCGAACTTCGATCCGGGCTTGAGCTTCTCCACCGAGGCCCAGATCCGGCCCGTCGTCACCTCGATGCTCGTCACCAAGCCGCCCTCGCCGGTCCGCTAAATCTCGGTGACCTTCACCTGGGACCTCGGTTCGACGGTGAGGGTGGAGCCGTCGAAATAGGAGAGCACGGCGCGGCCTTGGGCGTCCGCACGGACCTGGTCGCCGCCCGCCAGCACGTCGCCGTCCAGCGCGGGGAGGAACGCGCCCGCGGCCTTCTGCGCCTCGACACCGGCGTTGAGCACGGCGATGGTCGCGGCGTTGGCGGCCTCCGCCACGCTGCGCGGGAAGAAGAGGAAGCCGCCCGCCGCGACGATGACGACGAGCAGCACGACCAGGACTTCTTCACAGCGACTGGAGGGTATCAGCACCCATCCGTTCGGAGGGGGTCAGCGCTGTCGCGCCTTGGCCAATCGGCGCGGAGGATCTCGGCGCGCCACTGGTCGTGCCAGCGGCCGTCCCGCCACATCTCCTCGCGCGCGACACCGATCTCGCGGTACCCGGCCTTCTGGAGGGCGCGCCGTGCGCCCTCGTTCTCCATGAAGGTGCGCGTGGAGAGCTTGTGCAGGTTCAACTGGAGGAAGGCGTACTCGGTGCGCAGCCGCATCGCCTCGGTCGCGTAGCCCTTCCGCCACGCGGTCTTGTCACCGATCGCGATCCCGGTGGAACCCCGCGCGTGGAGCCAGTCGATCCTGGCGATCGCGCACGAGCCGATCGCCCGTCGCGCGACCTCGATCATCCAGAACACGTCGGTCTTGGACTCGCCGATGCTCTTGAACCACTCCTGCTCGATCTCCAAGGGTGGCGGGAACAGCACGCCGAGATAGCGCGTCACCTCCGGATCGGCGAACCAGGCGACGAAGCGGGCCGGGTCGGTATCGTCCGGTGGGCGGAGGGTCACCCGCTCGCCCCGCAGCACGGGTCCGTACACAGGCGCGAGTATGAGACCGATGGAGCTGGCCTTCCTGGGCGGGGCGACGACGGTCACGGGGTCGCAGTTCCTCCTCAGCACGGGGCGGGCGCGGGTGGTGGTCGACTGCGGGATGTTCCAGGGCAGCCCGAGCGAGACGGCGCGCAACCGCGTCCCGTTCGCGTTCTCCCCGAGAGAGATCGACGCGCTCGTCCTGACCCACGCCCACCTCGACCATTGCGGACTCCTCCCCCTCCTCGTGGCCGAGGGGTACCGCGGGCCGATCGTCGCCACGAAGGGCACCGAGGAGCTCGCCGCCTTGGTGCTCATGGACTCGGCCAAGCTCCAGGCCGAGTCGGTCGAGCGGAACGAGCGGCGCGACCCCAGGCGCGTCGCCGTGC
>VGPA01000181.1 GCA_016875665.1 Chloroflexota bacterium
ACCGGAAGGCGCCCGTCGCCGCCGCGCGGACGGATCGGGATCAGCCCGGCGTGCGCCCAGCCGATGTGGCCGTCGACGTCCGCGTAGCAGGCGGTCACCGTCGGGCCGGGGATGAGCGCGAGGGCCGCGCGGAACGAGGCGAAGTCGCGCGCCCGGGCGAGGGCGAGCACGCCGTCCAGCCCGGCGTGCGGCTCGAGCGCCGTCCACCGCAGCGCGAGCGGCGCGTTCTGGCCCTTGAGCACCGGTGTGAGCAGCGGACCGTGGCGCGTCACGATCACGTCCAGCACGACCGGCTCGGGGCGGCCCTTCACGCGGATCGATTCGCGGATCACGGTCGCGCGCTCAGAGACGCCGCGATGCAGGAAGCGGCGCGGATCGAGCGGGTCCGGCTGCTCGACGTAGAGATCCTGCGTGTCGGTGAACGCGGCGGTGAACGACCACGCGACGCGGTCGTTGTGCCCGATGAGCACCGCGGGGACTCCGGGGAGCGAGAAGCCGGCCACGTCGTAGCCGGCGCCGTGCAGGCCGATCTCGTACCACGTGGCCGGATTGCGGACGCCCAGGTGCGGGTCGCCCGCGAGCAGGGGCTTTCCCCCGCGCGAGCGCGCCACCGCCCAGCAGTTCGAGCCCGGCCCCTCAAGCGTGCCGCCGAGGTACGAGCGCAGTCCGTCCACGCCGGCCGGTACCGCGATCGGTCCCAGGCGCCCGGCCACCGCGGCCCACCCGCCGTCGCGCAGCGCCGTGGGGAGCGCCTCGGAGGCGGGCTCGAGCACGAGGAGTGCCGATGCACCGACCCGCTGCACGACGGCCGCGCGCAGCAGCTCGGTCGTGTAATTGCCGTCGAGGTCGAGCGCCTGCAGCTTTCCGACCGCGATGGAGTCGGCGGCCGTCCAGGGCTCTGGCTGGTAGCCGAGAATCCTGAATTCGAGCGGCAGGCGGTCGCGATGGTCCGTGACGAACCGATTCACGCCCTTCGCGAACGCGTCGGTCGCGGTCCGGGACTCGGGATCGAGCGCAGAGGCGAGCGATCGCGCGAGGCGGCCGAGCCCGATCGTCCGAAGATAGCGGTCCGTCTCGAGCACGGGCTCGCCAAGCACCTCCGCGAGGCGCCCGTAGGCGACGCGCCGGTTGAAGTCGAGCTGGAACAGCCGGTCCTGCGCGGTGACGAAGCCCTGGAGGAAGAAGAGGTCGTGCGCGGACTCCGCGTACACGTGCGGGACGCCCCACTTGTCGCGGACCACCTCCGCCCGCCGCTCGAGATCGCCCATCCGCACCTCGCCGTCGTAGGCGGGAAGCGCCTGGCTCACCACAGTGACCGCGCCGGCGGTGGCCGTGAGCACGGCCACGAGCACGAGGGCCGCGGTGATCCGGAGCCCCGTCCTCACAAGGGGATGTTGCCGTGCTTGCGGGGCGGGTTGGAAGACCGCTTCCCGGCGAGCGAGCGCAGCGCGGAGACGAGCCGCGCGCGGGTCTCGCGCGGCTCGATCACGTCGTCGAGGTAGCCGCGCGACGCGGCGATGTACGGGCTCGCGAAGCGCTCCCGGTATTCGGCGACGAGCTGCGCGCGCCGCTCGGCCGGGTCCTTCGCCGTCGCGAGCTCGTCGCGATAGAGCACGTTCACCGCGCCCTCGGGACCCATCACCGCGATCTCGGCCGTGGGCCACGCCACGTTGTAGTCGCCGCGCAGGTGCTTCGAGCTCATGACGTCGTACGCGCCGCCGTAGGCTTTGCGCGTGATCACCGTGAGCTTCGGCACGGTCGCCTCGGCGTAGGCGTAGAGGAGCTTCGCGCCATTGCGGATGATCCCGTGGTGCTCCTGGCCGGTGCCCGGCAGGAAGCCCGGGACGTCGACGAGGGAGACGATCGGAACGTTGAACGCATCGCAGAAGCGCACGAAGCGCGCGGCTTTGATCGAGGCGTCGATGTCGAGCACGCCCGCGAGCACGAGCGGCTGCTGGCCCACGATGCCGACGGTCGCGCCGTCGAGCCGCGCGAAGGCGCACAGGATGTTGCCCGCCCAGGCCTCGTGCACCTCCAGGAACCGCCCGTCGTCGAACACGCGCTTGATGACCTCGCGCATGTCGTACGGCTTGGTGGGTGATTCGGGCACGATCGAGTCGAGCTCGGGATCGGCGCGGTCGACCGGATCACCCGTGGGCCGCGGCGGCGCCGGGTCCAGGTTGTTCGACGGCAGGTAGCCGACGAGCTCGCGCAGCATCGCGAGGCAGGAGGCCTCGTCGTCGCACGCGAAGTGCGCGACGCCCGAGCGTCCGGCGTGGATGCCGGCGCCGCCGAGCTCGTCGAGCGAGACCTCCTCGTGGGTCACGGTCTTCACCACGTCAGGACCGGTCACGAACATGTAGGAGGTGTCGCGGACCATCGCGATGAAGTCGGTGATCGCCGGCGAGTACACGGCGCCGCCGGCGCAGGGGCCCATGATCGCCGAGAGCTGCGGCACGACCCCCGAGGCGAGCACGTTGCGCAAGAAGACCTCGGCGTAGCCGCCGAGCGACACGACGCCCTCCTGGATGCGCGCGCCGCCCGAGTCGTTGAGCCCGATGATCGGCGCGCCGTTGCGCACGGCCAGGTCCATGACCTTGCAGATCTTCCCGGCGTGCGCCTCGGCGAGCGACCCGCCGAACACGGTAAAGTCCTGGGCGAACACGTAGACCAGGCGCCCGTCGATGCGCCCGAAGCCGGTCACCACGCCGTCGCCGAGCGGCCGCTCCGCCTTGGAGGCGAAGTCGTTCGGGCGGGCGACGACGAACGCGTCGAGTTCGGTGAACGAGCCGTCGTCGAGGAGCAGATCGAGCCGCTCGCGGGCGGTCAGCTTGCCCTTCGCGTGCTGCTGGGCGATGCGGGCTTCACCGCCGCCGAGCGCTGCCCGCGCGCGCCGCTCGACGAGGTGATCGGTGGGCTTCACGGTGTGTTGAGAATACGGGTTGCAGGCACGGGAAAAAGACGGTCCGTGCCTCGGAACACGCGCGCGAAAAGAAAGGGGAGTCAGGTGGCAAAGGAGCTGCGCATCATCCTCGATGACAAGCCGGGCACGCTGGCCTCGCTCGCGGAGACGCTCGCACGCGCGAAGATCAACATGGACACGGTGGCCGGCCTGCCCACCGACGGCCATGGGGACATTCGCATCGTCGTGCTGAAAGGCCGGAACGCGAAGAAGCTGATCGAGGCCGCTGGGTTCACCGTCGCGGGCGAGCGCGATGTCCTCGTCGTCCAGCTCCCAGACCGTCCGGGCTCGCTCGCCGCGGCGACCCGCACCCTCGCGAACGCCGGGATCAACATCGATTCGGTCTACGTGCTCGGACAGGCTCGCGGCAAGAAGACCGTGGTGTTCGGGGTGCCCGACGTGCGCAAGGCGAAGGCGCTGCTCGAGCCCAAGACGCCTGCCTAGCGGCGGGTCGCCTCCTCGAGCTCGCGCAGATGCTCCGCGAAGTGCTCGAAGGTGTTCGCGGCGATCACCTTGCCCACCCAGCCGTCGTGCGCGGCGATGGCCGCCTCATCGAGGAGCGCCAGCTCGTCGGCGAGGCGACGATGCGCGGCGTCGAGCTCGTCGAGGAGGGCCTCCGCGCCGACCAGGCGATGGCTCGCCACGAACTGCGCGTTCAGCGCGTCGACCTCGCCCACGAACGGCGGGGGCGTGCCGCTCTCGCGGTACGCGCGCAGGCGTCCCGCGGCGTGCGCCTCCCACGCGGCGACGTGCGCCACCAGGTCGTGCACCGACCAGCCCACGCTGGTGCGGCGCTCGAAGCCGCCGCGGCCGACGGCGCGGACCGCGTCGCGAAAG
>VGPA01000182.1 GCA_016875665.1 Chloroflexota bacterium
CCTGGAGCAGCGGCGGCCAGCAGTGGCCGACGATCGCCCCGAGCGCCCCCAGCGCCACGGCGAGCGAGTGCCACTCCGGCTCCGGGACGAGCGCCGTCGCGACCCAGACCGCCGCGGCGCCCTTGAGCACGTCGAGCACCGCGACGAGCGCGGCGGCCCCGCGCCCCAGGGTGCGGAGCGCGTTCGTCGCGCCGGTGGAGCCGGATCCGACCTGCCGCAGGTCGACGTTGCGGTACATCTTCCCCACCAGGTACCCGCTCGAGATCGAACCGATCGCGTACCCGAGCAGGCCGGCGACGAATGCCAGCACGAGCCCGGTCACTGGCGCGCCCCGCGTATCTGGATCCGCAGCGGCGTGCCGGGGAACCCGCCGAAAGTGTCGCGGATGCGGTTCTCGAGATAGCGCCGGTAGGAGAAGTGCACGGCGTCGGGCCGATCGACGAAGAACACGAACGTCGGCACCTTGTCGCTCGCCTGGGTCACGTGATGGAAGCGCACGTTCGCGCCGCGGTGGGTGGGCGGCGGGTGCGCGGCGATGGCCTCGATCAGCATGCGGTGCAGGTCCGCCGTGGGCACGCGGTGCGCACGCGTGTCGACCACACGGACCGCGTCGGCGAGCGTCTGCTCGACGTTCCGTCCCGACTTCGCGGAGACGAAGTGGTGGGCCATCCACGGCGCGAAGTGGAACTCACGGGCGACCTCGGCCTCCACGCGCTCGGTGTTTTCCGGACCCCGCTCGACAGCATCCCATTTGTTCACGGCGAGCACCAGACCCACCGACGCTTCGATCGCGTACCCCGCGACGTGGGTGTCCTGCGCCGTGACCCCTTCGGTCGCGTCGACGAGGAGGATCGCCACGTCGGCGCGCTCCAGCGCCCGGGCCGTGCGCAGTAGCGCGTACCGCTCGATCCCCTGCTCGATGCGGCCGGCACGCCGGATACCGGCGGTGTCCACGAGCGTGATGGTGCGCTCCGCGCGGACGATGTCGGTGTCGATGGTGTCCCGGGTCGTGCCCGGCACGTCGCTCACCACGGCCCGCTCGGCGCCGACCAGCGCGTTCAGGAACGAGGACTTGCCCACGTTCGGCCGGCCCACGATCGCCACGCGCGGCGCGGTGCTCGGCGCGTACTCCCCTTCGTCCGGCGGGAGGGCGCTCACGATCGCATCGAGCAGGTCGCCGGTGCCGTGGCCCTGGATCGCGGACACCGTGTGCACCTCGCCGAGGCCCAGCTCGTAGAACTCCGAGGACTGCGCCTCCCCGCGCCAGCCATCGGCCTTGTTCGCGGCGAGGAGCACGGGCTTGCCGCTCCGCCGCAGACGGTCCGCGACATCGTGCTCGACCGCCACGATGCCGGACTTCACGTCCACGACGAACAAGACGACGTCGGCGTCCTCGATGGCCGCTTCGACCTGGCGGCGCACGCCGCTTTCGATCTCGGACGAGCTCCGCGACGGCGCGATCTCCTCGACGCCGCCGGTGTCGACCAGCGAAAAGTCGCGGCCGCGCCAGTCCGCCGTGGCATAGAGGCGGTCGCGCGTCGTGCCGGGCAGGTCCTCCACGATCGACAGCCGCTCACCGATGATCCGATTGAACAGCGTGCTCTTGCCGACGTTGGGACGGCCGACGATGGCGACGACGCCCGACACCCGCTAGCCCGCGAGCGCTTCGGCGCGCTCCCGCACTTCGATGAGCGTGTCCATGGGCGTCGAACAGCCGCCGATGATGCCGAGCCGTTCGGTGCCCGCCAGCCACTCCGCTTTCAGCTCCGCGGCGTGCTCGATGTGGTGCGCGGTGCGGCCCTGCATCCGCGCGAGGTTCACGAGCTCCCGCGTGTTCGCCGAGTTCTTGCCGCCCACGACCACGATGAGGTCCGCCTCGCCCGTGAGCTCGGTGGTCGCCTCCTGCCGCTTGATCGTGACCGGGCAGACCGTGTTGAACACCTTGGTCTCCTGCGAGATGGCCGTGACGTGCGCGACCAGGTCGCGGAACGCCCACGGCGGCTGCGTCGACTGGGAGACGACGCCGGCCCGCTTCATCTTGGGAAGGCGCTGCCACTCTTCGGACGTCTCGACGATGACGTGGTCCTTGCCGGCGAAGCCGCGCAGGCCGATCACCTCGGGGTGGTTCGCGGTGCCGAGGATGATCACCCGGTAGCCCTCGTCCGCGAGCTGCTTGGTGAAGCGCTGCGCGCGGAGCACGAGCGAGCAGGTGGCGTCGACGCACTCGAGGCCCTTCGCCTCGATCGCCGCGCGCGTCTCGGGTGGGATGCCGTGCGCGCGGATGACCACCACGCCGCCCTCGACCTCGTCCACCGACTGCACGACCTTCACACCGCGCGCGGCCAGCCGCTCGCTGATCTTGGGGTTGTGGACGACCTGACCGAGGTTGTGAACCTTGCGGCCGCTCTCGGCGGCGGCCTCGGTCAGCTCGACGGCCTTCTTGACCCCGAAGCAGAACCCGTTTTCGCGGCCGAACAGCACCTGCACGAAGCCCAGTCTAGGGAGTCCCGGTCCGCACGGGCTCGCGGTCTTCACCTCCGGCGACGCGATCGGCATGGGCGCGGCCGGTCGACCGCTAGGAGTACACCCCACGCTGCGACTCCGGCAGCAGCGCGGCGATGCGCCGCATGATCGCGTCGGCGAGCGCCTGCTGATCATCCCCGGCCGCTTCGGGCAGGTCGGTGATCTGGAACGGCGCGCCGATGCGCACGATCGCGTCGCGCTTCCAGAACCGCCCGACGCGCGCGTCGCGGGTGCCGCTGAGCCCGATCGGCAGCAGCGGCGCGCCGGAGCGCTGCGCGAAGTAGCCCACGCCCGCGTGGGCGCGGATGAGCGTTCCGTCGTCGCTCCGGTGACCTTCGGGGAACACCCCGAGCGGCACCCCGTCGCGGAGGACGCCCAGCCCGGTCGAGAGCGCCCGGCGGTCGACCGCGCCGCGGTTCACCGGGAAGCAGCCGATCCAGCCGACGAACCATCCGATCACGGGTACGCGGAAGATCTCGCGCTTGGTCATCCAGCGGATCGCCCGGGCGGTCACGATCTCGAGGAGCGGCGGGTCCATCCAGTTGAGGTGGTTCGAGACGAGGATGAACGAGCCGCTGCGCGGCACGTTCGCCAGCCCCTCGATCCGCGTGGGCACCAGGAACAGGACGATGCGACGCACGAGCGGGAAGAGCAGCGGCCACGCGATCGCGATCGCGCCGCCGCGCGGGAACTCGGCCCGGTCAGGGATCACGGGTGACGGCGGCGACGACGCGCTCCAGCGCCTCGCCGACGCTGAGCCCATCCGTCTCGACCACGATCGCGTCGGCCGCGGCTCGCAGCGGCGCGACCGCGCGCTCGGTGTCGAGGGCATCGCGGCGCAGGATCTCCTGAAGCAGCTCCTGCCGCTGGCGGATGACGCCGCGCCCGGCGAGCTCCTCCTCGCGCCGGCGCGCGCGCTCGGCCGCCGATGCGGTCAGGTACACCTTCCGCTCCGCATGCGGCAGCACGACGGTGCCGATGTCCCGTCCGACCATCACGACCCGGCTCCGCTCCGCGAGGGCGCGCTGCTGCTCGACCATCGCGTCGCGCACCCCGCGCACACGCGCGACCTGCGACACCATGCGATCGATCTCGCCGTCGCGGATGGGCCAGGTCACATCGCTGCCGTCGAGGAGCACCGTGTAGGCACGGCCGTCCCGCACCGTTGGCGGGCCGAGCGCGATGCGGACCTCGCGCGCGAGCGTCGCGAGGCGGTCGCCGTCGTCCGGGTCGATCCCCCGCA
>VGPA01000183.1 GCA_016875665.1 Chloroflexota bacterium
GGAGTGGTATCCATTACGGGGGAGGACTGGAGCGCGGCCGCGGCCGGCGCACCGATCGCGGCGGGAGCCGCGATTCGCGTGCGGGCGGTGGACGGGCTGCGTGTCATCGTGGAGCCCGCAGAAGAAGGGGAGGCACCCGGCTGATGGAGAACTCGCTCACCGTCGTCATCTTCCTCGGCGTGTTCGCGTTCCTGGTCATCAGGTCGATGGTCCACATCGTCCCCGAGTACCAGCGCCTCGTCGTGCTGGCCTTCGGGCGGTTCCAACGCATCGCCGGTCCCGGACTCGTGCTCCTGTTCCCCCCGCCGATCCAGTCGGCGCAGACGGCCGACCTCCGCGAGTTCGTGGTGGAGATCCCGCAGCAGACCTGCATCACGAAGGACAACGCGCCGATCTCGATCGACTTCCTCATCTACCAGAAGGTCGTCGAGGCCGCGGACTCGGTGCTGAAGGTGCAGAACTTCCGCATCGCGGTCCAGGGCGTGGCCACGACGACGCTGCGCGCGGTGATCGGCGACATCCCGCTCGACGACGTGCTCGCCAAGCGCGACCAGATCAACGAGGTGCTCCGGGTCAAGCTGGACGAGGTGACCCAGCGCTGGGGCGTCAAGGTCACGACGGTCGAGATCCGCGAGATCCAGCCGCCGAAGGAAGTCCAGGACGCGATGAACCGGCAGATGACCGCCGAGCGCGTGCGGCGCGCCTCCGTCACCGAGGCCGAGGGCAAGCGGGCTTCGGCGATCCTCGTGGCGGAGGGCGAGAAGCAGTCGGCCATCCTCCAGGCCGAGGGTGCCAAGCAGTCGGCCATCCTCCGGGCGGAGGGCTTCGCGCTTGCGCTCGAGCAGATCAACGCCGCGGCCGGACACGCCGATCAGCGAACGATCACGCTCCAGTACCTGGAGGCGCTGCGTGCGCTCGGCGAGTCCCCGGCGACCAAGTTCGTCATCCCCACGGAGCTCACCGGTCTCGTCGCCCCGATCGCGAGCGCGATCAGGGGCGGGGAGGGGTCCCGCTGAGGTGGGGCGTCACGCCGCCGGGCGTTTCCAAAACGGAAGCCAGCGCGCTGGGCTGCGCGGCTCCGTGCTGCCGGAAGCAGCCGGCCGCCGGATGAGCGGGGTCGCCATCGGCCTGTCCGCCCGCCGCCGCCGCGCCGGGAGCGGGCTGTACACCGCGGGTGGGTTGCGCCATGCCAGAATGACCAACGTCGTGCTCCTCCTGGCCCTCGGGCCCTGCGCTCCCCTGAGCCAGCGCTCGAACAGGCGTTCGAAAGGTACTAGAACGTCTGTTCTTTTGTCAACAGCCGACCTCGCCGAGGACCGGCGGCCGCGCTGATGCCGGAGGTGGCGGAGCTGCGCCCCCAAAGAGCATGGTCTTCGAACGGCCGAGTCAAGGTCGAGGAGCGCCTGATGGAGCCGGAGTGGGAAGGCACGCGGGCGCTTGCGCGGGTGCGGCTCGGCGAGCCCGCGTTCGTCGGGTACGACGGCCCGGTCGACGTCCCGGGTGACCTCCGGGAACGGGTCGCGCAGGCTGTGCGGGCAGGGTCGGCGGTGCTCGACGGCGTGGTTGCCGAATGGCGCGACGAGGCCGACCTGGAAATGGCCGCGGACGGCGACGCGGTGATTCGCACGCCCCAGCCGCGGCCCGCCTTCATCGCGTTCGACCTGTTGGAAGTGGACGGGGAGTCTCTGCTCGCGGTGCCCCTGCTGGAGCGCAAGCGCCAGCTCGCCGGTCTCGTGGCGCAGGGCCCGCATGTGCGCATCGGCGCGTACGTCGCGATCCGCGATACGCAGCAATGGGGGGACACGCTCAAGCACCACGGCTTCCGGCGCGTGATCCTGAAGGACCCGAACAGCGCCTATGTCCCAGGCAGGGCGGACAAGTCCTGGCTCGTAATCGACCAGTTCGGCTCGCGCAAACCGTAGTCGAGCCGCAACGCAAGGAGGGCCCGTGACCGGCAGCGCCGTGATCGACCACACCCAGCGCGATCCATGGGGGATCGCCGTGCGGCAGTTCGACCTGGCCGCCAACCTGCTCCACCTGGACCCGAACATCCGGTCGGTCCTGGCCTCGTGTCAGCGCGAGCTCACCGTGCACTTCCCGCTCCGCCTGGCGGACGGCTCGGTGAAGGTGATCACGGGCCACCGAGTGCAGCACAACGTCTCGCGCGGTCCAGGCAAGGGTGGCATCCGCTACCACCCCAGCGTCACCATCGGTGAGGTCAAGGCGCTCGCGATGTGGATGACCTGGAAGTGCGCGGTCGTGAACATTCCCTACGGGGGAGCGAAGGGCGGCGTCGTCTGCGATCCCAAGCAGATGACGCAGCAGCAGCTGGAAACGATGACCCGCCGCTACACGACCGAGATCATGCTGCTCATCGGTCCCGAGCGGGACATCCCCGCGCCGGACGTGGGCACGAACGCCCAGACCATGGCCTGGATCATGGATACCTACTCGATGCACAAGGGCTACACCGCGCCGGCGGTGGTGACGGGGAAGCCCATCGCCATCGGCGGCAGCGAGGGCCGGAGCGAGGCCACGGCGCGAGGCTGTGTGTACGCGATCATCGAGGCCGCCAAGCACTTGGGCATGGACATCGCCGGCTCGCGCGTCGTCGTTCAGGGCTTCGGCAACGCGGGCTCGTTCTCCGCGAAGCTCCTCAGCGAGATGGGCGCGATCGTGGTGGGCCTCTCCGACACCGGCGGCGGGATCGCCAATCCGAAAGGCATGGACCCGCAGAAGGTGGAGGCCTACAAGCGCGAGCGCGACACCGTCGCCGGTTTTCCCGGCGCGGAGGCCGTCACCAACCGCGAGCTCCTCGAGCTCGAGTGCGACATCCTCATCCCGGCTGCGATCGAGAACCAGATCGACGCCACGAACGCGCCGCGGCTGCGGACGAAGATGATCGCCGAGGCCGCCAACGGGCCGACGAGCCCGGAGGCCGACCGCATCCTGCACGACCGCGGGATCTTCATGATCCCGGACATCCTGGGGAACGCGGGCGGCGTCACCGTGTCCTACTTCGAGTGGGTGCAGGACCTGCAGAACCTGTTCTGGCGCGAGGCGACGATCAACGCGCGGCTCAAGGAAGTCATGGTCAAGTCGTTCAACGACGTGCTGGCGCTCGCGCAGAAGCACAAGGTGGACATGCGCACCGCCGCGTACATGCTCGCGGTGAGGCGCGTGGCCGAGGCGACCCTCACCCGCGGCATCTATCCCTAGGGGCCGAGCCCCCTCTAGAACGGCGGCCCATGCGGCTGATCGCGCTCGACCTCGAGACGACCGGCTTCGATCCGGATGCGGAGCGCATCGTGGAGATCGGGGCCGTGCGGTTCGCGCTCGACGACGACGGCCTCGCGCTCGGCGAGCGCTTCCAGACGCTCGTCGATCCCGGCGTCGCGCTCACGCCGCAGCTGCGCCGTCTCACCGGGATCTCGGACGAGGAGCTGGTCGGCCAGCCGGCTGCGCCGGAGGCGCTGGCCCGCTTGGCCGCGTTCCTCGCGGAGCCGGCCGACGCGGTGGTCGGCCACAACGTCGCGTTCGACGTGGCCTTTCTCGAGCGGGGTGGCGTCCGCGTCGCCTGGCCGCGGCTGGACACGCTCGAGCTCGCGGCGATCCTGCTGCCCACCGCGAAGTCCTACGCGCTCGTCCGGCTCGCCGCCGGCGCGGGATTCGTACCCGACCGCTCGCACCGCGCGCTCGACGACGCGCTCGCCGCGGCCGAGCTGCTCGGCGC
>VGPA01000184.1 GCA_016875665.1 Chloroflexota bacterium
CACGTGCGGTACTGGCCGCTCGTCGCCGGCCTCGGGCTCGCCGCCCTGGTGCTCCGCCGCCCGATCCCGCGCGAGGCGCTCGGGTGGACCGCACCGACAGCGGCGGCGGTCGCCGCGCTCGCGCTCGTCGACCTCGCGGTCTACGGGGTCACCCTGCCGCACGCCGGATTCCTCCTGTTCTTCACCGAGCGCCGCGTGCCGATCGAGACGTACGCCGGCGCGGCCGGCATACCCGGCCTCTTCGTCGAGCGCGCGTTCGGGCTGCTGCCGGCGGCGCCGATCGCGATCCTGCTGTTCGCCGGCGTCGGGCGCGCGTGGCGGGCGCGCGACCGCGCGCTCGCGGCGGTGCCGGTCCTGTACCTCGTGCTCGTGCCCTTCGTCGACTGGACGGGCGGCTTCTCCCCTCAGGCCCGCTACTTCGCGCCGCTCGTCGCGCTCCTGCCGCTGCTCTACGCGCGCGCGTTCGAATGGCGGCCCGCGTGCATTGCGGCCGTGCCGCTCGGGATCTGGACCGCGGGGCAGTCCGCCGTCTACGTCGTCGCGCCGTGGCTGCGGTACGACGCGTACGGGGTGCCGCCGCTGGTGGACCGCGCATGGCTGCAAGTCGTCGGGATCACGCCGAGCGCGGCGTTTCCGCTCTACGGACGCGACGGAGCCCTCTTCACCGGGCTCTGGATTCTCGGCCTCGCGGCGCTCGTGGTCGTCGCGGCGCGGTCACCATCGCGGGCAGGGGCCTAGAAGTAGCCGTAGTCACCCAGGAGCAGGCGCAGGAACACGAGACTGCACAGGAGCGCCATTCCCACGCGGTGCGTGAAGATCGCGCGGGGCCGCTCGCGCATGACCAGCGCGGCCTCGCCCCAGAAGAACAGTACGAACGAGAGCTCCGCGAACATGAACGCGGCATGCTCGTAGCCGAGGGGCTCCCAGCGGTACGGCACCGGCATGGTCCAGTTCAGCAGCGCGTTCGCAGCCTGATAGAGGTGGACGAAGACCGTCAGGGCCAGGCCGCCGAGCACCGCGGCCGCGACCTCGTGGCGGCGCGGCCGGCGGCGCCAGTCCAGGAGCTGGGTCGTCATGAAGACGTTGACCAGCGGCAGCAGGAAGGCGTCACCGATGAGCGCGGACGTGTAGGAAAGCGTCGTGCGGTAGCCGTTGGCGATCGGGTCGCCGGTGACCCGCAGGAAGTAGGAACCGGCGGCCTGCACCACGAACCCGAAGAACATGGTCACCAGGAAAACCAGCACCGGCAGCATGAAGCGCCGCTGCTCGACCTGCGCGAACGTTCTGAGCATGAGTTCGGCGGAAGATACCTGAGCCGGACTCAGTGGCGCACGGGGGCGCCGGAGAGTCCCGCTTCGTAGGAACGGCGGTCCAAGCGCGGGAGCCCGCGCGCCGCGCCCGGCAGCAGCAGCGGCGTGTGCCGGATGCGGGTGAGGTGCTCGACCACCGGCCACAGGTCGTCCTCGGCGGTCATCCAGCCGATGCGGTCGAACCGCGCGAGCGACAACGGCCGCGAGTACGCGCGGAGGGTCCGCTCCCCCTCCCAGTTGTAGTACGCCTCGAAGTACGACAGCACCAGCTCGCGCACCGTCCGGTAGACGGGCGCCCGGAAGCGCAGCCCGGCGAACTTCGAGGTCGCGACCGCGCCCCACCCGCCGCGCTCCCGGTAGACCGCGAGCACGTGGTCGTCGTCGCGCACCGCTTCCAGGTCGACGACGAGCGGAGGCCGGCCGTGCGCGCGGAATGCCGCGGCGGCGAGGAACGCCCCCTCGGCGCAGTGCGCGGTACGGTCGCGCATGACGCGCCGCGGCGAGCGGCAGGTCTCACCGTCGGGCTCGGTGTTGTACGTGAGGCCGTCGAGATACGCCTGCACCTTCGCCGGCGTGGAGAGGCGGCGCAGGATCCGGCGCTCCGACGCGGTGAAGTCGGCGGGCGTGGTCAGTACCAGATCGCGCCGCGCGTGCCGCCGCCCGCGGCTGCGGCGCCGCCGCTCACGATCGCCGCCGGCGGCGAGCACGGCACCGTGACCTGCGCGACCTGCTCTGGGCTTCCGATGCCCCGGCTCCCGCCGGTGACGAGCGCCGCCTGGCCTCGCACGCCGAGATCCACAGTGGAAGCCTATCTGCGATCATCGTCGGGCGTGAGCGGGGACCGGATCGCCCTGGCCGACCACTACCGCGCCACGCGGCAGGCGCTGCTGGCCGCGATCGCCGCGCTCGACGACGCGCGGATGACCGAGCGCACGATCGACGGCTGGTCGGTGAAGGACCACCTCGCGCACATCGCCTACTGGGACGATCTGCGTGCCGCTGAGGTCGAGCGGATCTCGTCGGGGTACGACTCGGCGCTCCGCATCACGGCCGCCCGGGGCACGGACCTCAACGCGATCGCGTACGCCGCGCGCGCGGAGCTTTCGCTCGCGCAGGTCCGCTGGGAGCTCGCCGTCTCGCGCCGGCGCCTCCTCGCCGCGATCGAAGCCTCGACCCCGCGCGGCA
The DNA here is from genome assembly GCA_016875665.1 of Chloroflexota bacterium. Classification (GTDB taxonomy): domain Bacteria; phylum Chloroflexota; class Limnocylindria; order P2-11E; family P2-11E; genus SHYN01. The sequence continues at coordinate 2,496 of VGPA01000184.1, forward strand.
TGGACGCGTCGTTGTACGCGGAGGCGGGGCTGCGCTCGGGCCACGAGGAGGAGCACACGGGGTGGATCGTGGCCTGGCGGAGGAAGAACCGCTACTGAGCGGCGACCCGTACGGCGCGGTTTAGTTCGAACTGGAGTCACTCCAGACCGCGCGTCAATGGGTTTCGCAACCCGAGTGCTCCGGCGGGAGGATTCGAACCTCCGACCAAGGGATTAACAGTCCCCTGCGCTACCGCTGCGCTACGCCGGAACGAGACGGGAATCGCGGAGACGATTCTAGGCGTTCGGCGGCGACCGGGCTGTTGACGTGTTGCGGGTTCGGAGGCGCGTGCTGCCGCATTCACGAAGCCCTCCGTCGCGCGACGCCTTAGCCTCGACGCCGATGGAGCTGGGCATCGCCCCCGCGTACGACCTGGGCTTCTCCGAGGACGAGCGGGTCGCGCTTGTCCGGGAGGCCGCCTCGTTGGGCTACACCCAGACCTGGACCAACGCGATGGCCCCCGCCGCGCTCGATCTGCTCGGGAAGTTCTGGGATGCCGTACGGCTGCCGACGGGCACCAACGTCATCGCAACGCCGGGGCTCGACCTCGCGGGCGTGGCAGCGAAGGCGAAGGCGCTCGGTGAGCGCACCGGCGGCAGATTCATCCTCGGCATCGGGGGCGGCCACATCGGCGACCCCGCCTACCGGGCGCGGAACGGCCTCGGCGCTCCGATCGCCACGATGCGCTCGCACATCGAGGCGCTGCGCGCGGCGAACGTCCCGATCTATCTGGCCGCGATGGGACCGCAGATGCTCCGACTCGCCGGCGAGGCGGCGGACGGCGCGCTCCCCAACTGGATGGACCCGCCGCAACTGGCCTGGGCGCGCGCGCGCATGGCTGAGGGCGCCGCGAAGGCGGGGCGGGATCCGCGCTCGCTCCGCCTGGTGCAGTTCATCCGCGTGACCGTCGACGACGATCCCGCCGTCGCACGGCACTCGCTCGCGAAGAACGCGCTGGTCTACGCGATGGGCGGCACGGGGGTGAGCGCGTACCGCGCGGCGATGACGCGGATGGGCCTCGACCTGCCCCTCACGATGCTCGAGGCGAAGCGCGACGCCGGCGCCACACCCGACCAGCTCGCGGATCTCCTGCCCGACGACGTGCTGCGCCGCCTCGGCGCCTGG
>VGPA01000185.1 GCA_016875665.1 Chloroflexota bacterium
GAAGGTCGATGCGGACGCGCCGCGCGCGCGGCGCGGCGCGGCCGGGCACCCGGTCGGGCGGTACCGTGTCGAGGCCGTGTTGGGGCGCGGCGGCATGGGCGTCGCGTACCGCGCGTGGGACCCGGACCTGAAGCGCCTCGTCGCCGTGAAGATGCTCCGCGCCGCCGACGCCGACGAATCGGAAATCGCCCGGTTCCGCGTCGAATCGGAAGCCATCGCGCGGGTCCGGCACCCGAACATCGTGCAGGTGTTCGACGTGGGCGAAGAGGCCGGGCAGCCGTTCTTCGCGATGGAGTATTGCGCCGGCGGGAGCCTCGCCGGGCGGCTCAAGGCCGGGCCGTTCGCGCCCACCGAAGCCGCGGGCGTGGTCGAGCAGATCGCGCGCGGCGTGGACGCCGCCCACAATCAGAACATCATTCACCGCGACCTCAAGCCCGCGAACGTGCTGCTGTCGCACGACCCCCGCGCGCCGAGCGCCACGGGCGCGAGCACGAACGCCGGCGGTGCGACCGTGCCCGGATCGAGCGCGACCGGCAGCGCCGCGAGCGGCCCGGCCGGGCCGGGGCCGGTGGTGTACAAGGTCACGGACTTCGGCCTCGCCAAAGCGCTGGACGCCGACGAGGGGTACACGCGCAGCGGCGCGATCCTCGGCACGCCGTGCTACATGTCGCCCGAACAGGCGTTCGGGCAGGGCAGCAAGGTCGGCCCCGCGGCCGACGTGTACGCGCTCGGCGCGATCCTGTACGAGTGCCTGACCGGGCGACCGCCGTTTCAAGGCGCGACCGTGCCGGACACGCTCGATCAGGTGCGCGCCCGCGAGCCGGTGCCGGTGCGCCAGCTCCAGCCCGCGGTGCCGGTCGATCTCGAAACGATCGTGCTCAAGTGCTTGCAGAAGGACACGGCGAAGCGGTACGCCAGCGCAGCGGACGCGGCCGACGACCTGCGCCGGTTCCTCGAAGGGCGGCCGATCCACGCGCGCCCGGTCGGCGCGGCCGAGCGCGCGGTGCGCTGGTGCCGCCGCAACAAGCTCGTCGCGGGCCTCATCGCCGGCGTGTTCGTCGTGTTCGCACTCGGCCTGACCGGGACGACGATCATGTGGCGCAAGGCCGTGGCGAACGCAAAGGAGGAGCAGATCCAGCGCGGCAAGGCCGACGACCGCATGCGCCTCGCGCACGAGGCCGTGACCGAATCGTTCGTGAGCCTCAGCGAAGAGCGCATCCTACAAGAGCCCCATCTGATGGAATTCCGCCGGGGCTTGCTCGCGCGGGCCAAGCCGTACTTCGAGAAGTTCGTCGCCGAGAACCGCGACGATCCCAAGTGGAAGCGCGAACTGACGAGCGCGCTAACGCGCCTCGCGCTGCTTTCGCAGCAACTCGAACCGCCGGAGGTCGCGCTGAAGAAGTGGCGCGAAACGATCCCGCTGTGGGAGGAACAGGCGCGCGAGAACCCCGGTGCGGCCGAGCCGCGCATCGAGCTGGCGAAGGCCCATGTGTCGGTCGCGTATCAAGCGCGCAAGGCCGGGAAGTGGGACGTGGCGCAGCACAACCTGAGCGCCGCGGTGAGACACCTGCGCGACGTGCCCGACCGCGACGGGCGCGGGTACGACGTGCTCGCGCTCGAGGCCAACGCGCTCGCGTACCTCGCCAGTTCGACCGCGCTTCTCGGCGACGCGCCGGGGGCCGCGCCGCTGCACCAAGAGGCGCTCAAGGCCCAGCGCCGGGCGGTCGAGCGCTATCCCGGCCCGCTCGCGCAACTCGACCTCGGCGTCGTCCACTTCCTGCGCGGCCAGAGCCTGTTCCGCATCGGGGACGCCGACGCCGGCGTTCCCGACCTGCGCGCGGCCGTGAAGCTCCTGCGCGCCACGGCGCTCGCGCCGAGCCGCGAGCGCCCCATCGCGCTGCGCAACCTCGCGTCCGCGCTCAGCGAACTCGGAATCGCCCTCCGAAACGCTACGAGACTCGCCGGCCCGCAGACCATCGGCGAAGCGGCCCAATCCTTGAGTGAGGCGCACGACCTTTGGGAACAACTCACCACGCAGTTCCCGAACCTGATGGACTTCCAAGTCAGCTTCTCGGAAACGAAGTTCCAACTCGCCGGGATCGGCCTCGATACCAAGCAACTCGCGGACGCCGAGAACGTCGCGCGGTCGGCGCTCACACTTCGTCTACAGGTTCAGCGCTTGCACCCTCAAGACGCGGCGTTCGTGCGCGACGTGATGGACAGCCTCGCGCAGGTGCGCACGATCTCGCAGGGGCAACTCGCCGCGGCCGACGGCACCCCGAACGCGGACAAGGTCGCGACCGCACTCGCCGCCGACGCGGGCGCGGAACTCGATTTCCTCGCCGCGCACGCGCAAGCCGGCAATCCGGCGTTTCACGCGCGGCTCTCTGAACTGTCCGCGTCCCGCGCGCGGTTGCTCGCGCAGCTCGGGCGCGCGAACGAGGCCCGCGCCGAGTGGGGCCGCGCGATCCGGTTCGCGCCGCCCGACTTGAGGGCCAAGTTCCAGACCGAGCGCGACGCCCCACCGCCCGCGCCGAAGAAGGGGTGAGGCCCGCGGGCCGCGCGCTGACGACCGGCGCGCGACGCATACGCTTCCCTGTGGCAATTCGGAACACACACGCGGAGGCGGTATGTCGGAGAAAAAGCTGGCCGGGAAGGTCGCGCTCGTCACCGGGGCGTCGCGCGGGATCGGGGCGGCCATCGCCCTGCGCCTCGCCGCCGACGGCGCGAAGGTCGTCGTCAACTATGCCCGGAGCGAGAAGGAAGCGAACGCCGTCGTCGCGCAGATCCTCGCGGCCGGCGGCGCGGCGGTCGCGGCGAAGGCCGACATGGGCACCCCGGCCGAGATCGAGCCGCTCGTCGCGTCCGCGGTCAAGGCGTTCGGCAAGCTCGACGTGTTCGTGAACAACGCCGCCATCATGCAGCGCCTGTTCCTCGAACAGGTGACCGCGGAGACCATCGACGCGCACTTCAACGTGAATGTCCGTGGCTACCTGCTCGGCGCAAAGTTCGCGTCGGCGGCCATGACCGGCGGCGGCAGCATTATCAACGTCGCCAGCGCGATCAGCCGCATGGCCTACCCCGGGGCGGTCGTGTACAGCGCGACGAAGGGCGCGGTGGACGTGATGACGCGCGTGCTCGCCGCCGAACTGGGGCCGAAGGGCATCCGGGTGAACGTGCTCGCGCCCGGTTCGACACGCACCGACATGAACAGCGAGAAGAGTGGCAAGACGAAGGACGAGGAGCGGCAGGAGATCGCCATGACCGCCCTGCGGCGGATGGGCGAGCCGGACGACATCGCGGCGGCGGCCTCGTTCCTCGCGTCCGACGATGCACGCTGGGTCACGGGCGCGTGGCTCGACTGCTCCGGCGGCATCCGCCTGTGAGCGGGCACGTGTTCATCGTCCACGGCGACCTGCGCAAGTTCGCGTGCGACGCGTGGGCCATCTCGTGTAGCCGGTCGGCCCGGCCGCGCTCGGAATGGTTCCCGAAAGGGTACGACGACCGGCGCGAGGGCGTACCGTTCGCCGACGACGGGCCGCGCGCGCAGCCGCTGCTCGACGCCGCCCCGGACCGGCCGCGCCCGTGGCTCGTATGGGTCGGGCGCTGGCACCGGCCCGCCGGGTGGTACGTGGACGGCG
>VGPA01000186.1 GCA_016875665.1 Chloroflexota bacterium
GCGCTCACCGTGCCCGTCCGCGTCGCCGTTCCGGTGGTGCTGTTCGGCTCGTTCGGCACGGTCCTGCTCTACACGTCGATCGACGGGCGGTCCTGGTTCACCGCGAACGTGACCGGGACGTTCTTCGCGTCCGTGGCGCTGTGGCTCGCCGCGAGCCGGCGCTCGCCCTTCCTCGTCGGGCTCGCGATCGGCGCCGCCGCGCTCGCCCGCACCTCGATCGGGTTCAGCGGGCCGGGCCTCGTGCTGCTGGCACGGCGCGACGAAACCGGTTGGGCCTGGCTGCCGGGGGCGGCGGCGCTCTTCGCGCTGGGCGTGCTCCCGTTCGCGCTGGTCCAGGCCGCCTACGACGTGATCCGCTGGGGCGACCCGTTCCTCATCTACGGCCCGCAGACGCGGATGCTCACGGAGCCGCTCTTCACGCACCGCTCGCTGTCGCCCTTCTACACGCCGCGCCACCTCTGGGCGATGTTTTTCTCGGGGCCGGCGCTCGCACCGGACCACCTGTTCTTCCTCCGCCCGCGCGCCACGGGCATGGCGATCCTCCTCGGCTCGCCGGCGTACCTGTGGCTCGCGCGCGGCATCCCGCTCGTGCGGCTCGATCCCGCGTGGCGCGCGCTCGCGGTCGCGATCCTGCCCGTGCTCGCGGTCACGCTGCTCGCCGCGACATGGGGCTTCGACCAGTACGGCTACCGCTACAGCCTCGACTACCAGCCGTACCTGCTCGCGCTCCTGGCCGTGGGCGTCGCCTGGCGTGCCGACGGCCACTGGGGCGAGCCCTCGCGCCTGTTCCGCGTGACGGTCGCGCTCTCGATCGCGCTGACGCTCTACTTCGCGATCACGATCAAGCTGTTCGGGTTCGCGCCATGAGGAGCGCAGCGTGAAGCGGGTCGCGATCCTCCAGTCGAACTACATCCCCTGGAAGGGCTACTTCGACCTCATCGACCGCGTCGACGAGTTCATCCTGTACGACGACCGCCAGTACACCCGGCGGGACTGGCGCAACCACAACCTGATCAAGACGCCCGCCGGACCCCGCTGGCTGACCATCCCCGTCGAGGTGAAGGGCCGCTATCACCAGCGGATCGACGAGACCGTGGTGAGCGACCCCGCGTGGGCCGCGGGCCACTGGTCGGCGATCCGCTCCAGTTACGCGAAGTCGGCGTGCTTCGGCTACGCGCTCGAGCACCTCGCGCCGCTCTACCAGACGGCGGAGACGCGCCTGAGCCGGATCAACCACTCGTTCCTGGTCGCGATCTGCCGGCTGCTCGGGATCACGAGCCGGATCTCGTGGTCGACCGACTCTCCCGTTGAGGGCGACCGGACCGAGCGGCTGGTGGCGATCTGCCGCGCGGCCGGGGCATCGGCCTAGCTGACCGGTCCGGCGGCGCGCGCGTACATCGACCCGAGCCTGTTCGCCCGCGCCGGCATCGCGCTCGAATACATGGACTATTCCGGCTACCCCGAGTATCCGCAGCCGTATCCGCCGTTCGATCATCATGTGAGCGTGATCGACCTTCTGTGCAGCGTGGGGCCGGACGCGCGGCGGTTCATCAAGGGGGGCGCCACCGCGTGAGCGGCCTTTCGATCGTCGTCGCCGTCTACCGCGCCGCGGACTGCCTCGACGAGCTGTGCGCGCGCATCCGCGCGGCGGTGGAGCCGCTGGTGCCGGACTACGAGCTCCTGCTCGTGGACGACCGGAGTCCCGACGCGTCGTGGGAGGCGATCAAGGCCGCCGCCACGCGCGATCCGCGCGTGCGCGGTCTGCGCCTCTCGCGGAACTTCGGCCAGCACGCGGCGATCACGGCGGGGCTCACGGCGGCGACGGCCCCATGGGTGGTCGTGATGGACTGCGACCTCCAGGACCCGCCCGAGCTGATCCCCGAATTGCCACGCGCGCGCGAGATGGCTACGACCTGGTGCTCGCCCGCCGCACCGGCCGCACGCGCGGGCCGCTCCGGCGCGCGCTCACTTCGGTCTACGTCGGGGTGCGCAACCGTCTGGCGGGGACGGGCATCGACGCCGATTACGCGACGCTCAGTATCCTCTCGCGCAAGGTGGTCGAAGCGTTCCTCTCGCTGCGCGACCACGACCGGCACTACATGCTGATCCTCGACTGGCTCGGCTTCCGCCGGACCCAGATCGAGTTCCAGCAGCCGCCGCGGTTCGCCGGCCAGAGCTCGTACACGCTCGGCGGGCTCGTCCGTCTCGCGCTCGACGGCTTCTTCTTCCAGACCACGAACCTGCTGCACTTCATCGTCTACACCGGGCTCGCGGTCGCGTTCGGCGGCGCGCTCCTCGCGCTGTACTTCCTGTTCTCGTACTTCACCGACCGGCCGCTGCCCGGCTTCACGAGCGTCATCGTGGTGCTGCTCCTGGTGGGCGGGTTCCTCGCCATCAGCCTGGGCGTGACCGGCATGTACGTGGGCAAGATCTTCACGCAGGTGAAGGAGCGCCCGCTCTTCGTGGTCGATGAGATCTACGGCGGTGATCGGCGGTGAACGCGTTCGACGAGGACGGCGAGATCGTCCAGCGGGTCGAGCGCTACTACACCGGCCGGTTCGAGGAGTTCGGCGCCACGCCGCGCGGGGTCGATTGGACCTCCGCCGAGTCGCAGACCCTGCGCTTCGAGCAGCTGCTCAAGGTGTGCGAGCGGGCGCGCGGGCCGTTCCGGCTGCTCGACTTCGGCTGCGGCTACGGCTCCCTGCTCGAGCACGTTCGTGCGCGGGGCATCGACTGCGACTACGTCGGCTACGACCTGTCCGAGCCGATGCTCGCCCACGCGCGCGAGCGGTTCGGCGGTGACGGGCGCGCGGCCTTCGTCGGCCCGCACGAGCCGCTGCCGGGTGCCGACTACGCGGTCGCGAGCGGCATCTTCAACGTGAAGCAGGACGTGGCCACCGAGCCGTGGCGCGCCTACGTGCTGCACACCATCGACCGGCTCGGGACCCTCGGCGCGCGGGGCTTCGCGTTCAACGCGCTCACGTCCTATTCCGATCCGGAGCGCATGCGGCCGGACCTCCACTACGCGGACGGGCGCGAGCTCTTCGACTACTGCAAGCGCCGCCACTCGCGGCAGGTCGCGCTCCTGCACGACTACGGGCTGTGGGAGTTCACGATCGTGGTGCGCAAGTGACCGCCGGCGCGCTGGTCCGGCACGACACCGTGGAGGGCGGCGTCCACGCGGTGCGCGGCACCGCGTCGCTCCGCTCGCGCGAGGGGAAGCCGCGCTGACCTGGCGCAAGGAGGGCCTCTGGCTCGCCCCGCCGAGCGGGCGCTGGTGGACCGCCTCCCGGCTCATGTTGCCGATCGTCGCCCCGCCGCGCGCCGACGGCAGGCGTGACCTGTACTTCTCGGCGTGCGACGGGCAGGGCCGCACGCGACCGGGCCGCACGCGATTCGACCTCGCGAGGCCCGGATGGTCGGGGCTCGAAGCGGAGCCGCTGCTCGACCTCGGCCCGCGCGGAGCCTTCGACGACAACGGCGTCACGGCGAGCAGCATCGTGCGCCATCGCGGCCGGACGTTCCTCTACTACATCGGTTGGAGCCTCGGCGTCACCGTGCCGTTCTACGTCTCGATCGGCTGCGCGGTGAGCCGGGACGGAGGGGCGATGTTCCGCAGGGCGTCG
>VGPA01000187.1 GCA_016875665.1 Chloroflexota bacterium
CGCTCGGCACCCCGACCGCTGTCGCGCAGGGCCAGCTCCGCGCCCTGTGGGTCGACGCCTTCGGCCCGGGCATGAACACCGCCGCGGAGATCGACGCCACCGTGGCCTACGCGAAGTCCATCAACGCGAACGCCCTGATCGCGCAGATCGTCCGGCGCGGCGACTGCTGGTGCAACAGGGCTTCCGTGCCGCGCACCGAGGCGTCCGCCGTCTCGCCCGCGCCGTTCGATCCGCTCGACACGCTGATCGCGCGCGCTCGCGCGCAGGGCATCGAGGTCCACGCGTGGGTCATCGCGACCGCCATGTGGCAGGGAAGCGCGCCGCCCGCGAGCCCGAACCATGTCTTCAACCAGCACGGACCGAGTGCGAGCGGCGCGAACAACTGGCTGCTGTCGCGGTCCGACGGGCTGAACAACCTGAACGAGGACTACATGCTCGACCCGGGTCATCCGGAAGCCGCCGACTACATCGCGCGAACGGCCGTGAGCATCGTCCAGAACTACGACGTCGACGGGATCAACCTGGACCGCATCCGCTATCCCGACGGCAACCTCGGCACCAACGTGCCCTCGTGGGGCTACAACCCCGTCGCCGTCCAGCGCTTCCGCGAGGCGACCGGGCGCACGGGGACGCCGTCGAACACCGACCCCGAGTGGGTCCAGTGGCGACGCGATCAGGTCACGGCGATCCTGCGCAAGATCTACATCGAGTCGTTCGCGATCAAGCCGCGCGTCCGCGTGAGCGCGGACACGATCACCTACGGGTTCGGGCCGCAGAGCCTCGGCGGCTGGGAGAACACGCGCGCGTACGCCGAGCAGCTCCAGGACTGGATCGGGTGGATGCGCGAGGGGATCCTCGACCTCAACATCCCGATGAACTACAAGCGCGACGACCTGACCACCGGCACCAGCAACCAGCGCCTGATGTACCAGGAGTGGAGCGACTTCGCGAAGGACTGGCAGTTCGGCCGCCATGCCGCGATCGGCCCGGCGCTCTACCTCAACGGCATCGCCGGCAGCGTCCGGCAGGCGCGCACCGCCGTCGCGGCATCGAGCGCGGGCAACACCGGCGCCGGCTGGGTCGGCTACTCGTACCGCACGCCGGACAGCCTCACCGACAGCGGGGCGCGCTCGGGAGCCGCGGGCCGCGCGGAGCTCGCGCGCGCCCTCACGCAGCCCAGCGAGTACGACACCGTGGGCCCGCCGGTGTTCGCGAGCGCGGCACCCGTGCCGCCCATGACCTGGAAAACCCAGCCGACGAGGGGCCACGTCCGCGGTAGCACCGTCGCCGGCGCCAAGATCGACCTGGTCGACGGAAGCGGCGCCGTGTCGCGGAGCATCACGGCCGATGGCACTGGCTGGTACGCGTTCGTCGACCTCGCCCCGGGCCGGTACCGGGTCGTCGCGCGGGGCGTCGATCTCGGCACGGTCGATGTGGCCGCGGGCGTGCTCTCCACGCCGAGCGCGCCGCCAGTTCCCGCTCCCACCCCCGCGCCGTCGGCCTGCGTTTCGAGCGTCGGCCCCGGGATCCCGGCGCCGACCGGGTTGCCCGCCGGGATCCCCGGGTTCAACGCGCAGTGGTACGGGCAGAGCGGCTACCCGACGCTCTGCCCCGGCGAGCGCTCGACCGCGGTGATCGCCTACTACAACTCCGGCTCACGAGGCTGGACCGCGGGTGTGATGGGCGAGGTCGCCTATCTGGGGACATGGTCGCCCGAGCCGGGGCAGGACCGCGCGTCGATCCTCGGCGGTGACGGCACCCTCGGGTCCCCGAACACCGGATGGCCGCGCGCGAACCGCATCGCCGCGCAGCCCGCGCCCTGGGTCGGGCCGGGCCAGGTGGCATGGTTCCAGTTCACGATCCAGGCACCGCCGGCGCCCGGCACGTACCGCCTGCACCTGCGCCCGCTGATCGAGGGAACGACTTGGCTCCAGGACTTCGGCGTGTTCTGGATCGTGACGGTCAAGGGCTAGACGGCCCCGATCGAGCCGGCCTAGAGGGTGCGGCGGAGGGTCTCGAGGTAGCGGTCGATCGTCCGGTGCTGGCCGATCACGAAGCGCACCAGGAAGCGGAGGAACGGGTCGAACACCTCGCCCTCCTCGGTGATGGTCAGGCGCGTGCCGCTGCCATCGGGCTCCAGCTCGTAGGTCCAGGACCCGCCGAACTGCCGCTCGCCGGAGATGCGCCGGATCAGCACGCGCCCGGGCACGGGGATGGCCTGCTCGATGCGGGCCACGCCGAACGAGCGCGCACTGTTCGGATCGCTGACCACCTGCCAGACCCTCGCGATCGGCTCGGCGTACCGGGCCGAGCGCACCACACGATGCGCACGCGGGAGCCGCCGCCCCACGAACGACGCGGTGATGAAGAAGGTCACCGCGATCGTGAGCACCACGAGGACGACCGTGCCGGGGACGATCATCGGGCCTCCTGCACGACGTAGCGCTCGCCGAAGAACTCGACGATCGCGCCCGACCGGATCGGCACGTAGGCGATGGTCACCTCTTCGGTGATCTGCACGTGGCGCACATCCACATCCTGCCTGGGTACCAGGCCTGCGGTGAAGATCACGATGGCCGTCGCGCCCGTCGCCCGCTTGCGGGATTGGTCGGCACGGTACGGCTGCGGGTCGTAGTACCAGGCGCGGTACTCGGGGAGGTAGTAGCGCACCCTGAGGTAGTCCTCGCGCGCCAGGACGATCGTCCGTTCGGGCGGGAAGTGTGCCCGCGTGTACGCGACGCGCGCGGCCACCGCGCGGTTGTGGCGGTCGAGGGCGTACGCGGAGAAGCGGTCGGTCCCGAGGAGGAAGACCAGTGCGGGGGCGAGGGCCACGAGCGCGCCGGCCACTTTCCAGCCGGGGCGAACCGTGCTCATCGCGGCGACGGGACGCTCGAGCAGGGCCGCGACAAGGACGTAGAGGCCGGGCAGGATCGAGAGCACGTAGCCCCACTCGCCGATGTGGACCGTGACGTAGAAGAGGACCGCGGGGAGGATCCAGAACGGGAAGAACGCGCCGCCGGGCGGTCCGCCTCGCGCGCGCCTCATGAGCAGGGGGCCGATCCCGAGCGCGGCGAGGATCACCGCGAACGGCAGGAGCCCCCAACCCAGCGCCGCGGCGGTGAAGGCGAGGTTGTGCGCGAGGGCATCCGGCCCCTGGGCGGCGACCGAATAGCTGCTGCCGACGCTCTCGGTCTGACGCATCAGGGCGGTCAGGTACGCGCCCGGCCCGTCGGAGAGGACGACCGTGGGCACGAGCCAGGTGAGCATGCTGGCGCCGACCGCCAGCGCGGCGGCCCCGCGCACGCGCCACGACTGCGGCGCGACCAGCCACAGCCAGAGCGGGCCGAGGAGCAGGAGCAAGTCCTGGCGGAAGCCCGCGGCCACGCCCAATGCCGCGGACGCGAAGAGTACGCCGCGGACGTGCGCGAAGCGGCCGTTCGGTTCGCGCACGGCGGCGAACAGTCCGGCGACCCCCACCGAGAGCGCGCCGAGCAGGGCGTAGGGGTAGGCCACCTCCGCGTAGGTCCAGGCGACCGGATTCGCCGCGAAGCCGGCGGCGGCGAGCAGGGCGAGGCCCGTGCGGCTGAACCGCCGCGCGACGAGGAAGATCAGCGCGGCGCAGAG
>VGPA01000188.1 GCA_016875665.1 Chloroflexota bacterium
ATCCCCATGCCGGGCACGGGCACGCCGCGGCTCACGCCGACTCCCACGGAGCGCACGGGAGCGGCCACGGCGACTCTGGTGGCCACGGCTCGATGGAGATCAACTGGGCGAGCGGGCTCGTCGGCGAGAAGGAGGGCGTGGAGCCCTCGCTCCTCTACCGGCCGAAGGGCATGCCGGCGCCGTTCCTGGCGACCGTCATCAACGCGGCGCTGCTCTTCGGCATCCTGTATTCCGTCGGCAAGAAGCCGGTCCTCGAGGCGCTCAAGAAGCGCAAGGCCGAGATCGTCGCGGGAATCGACGAGGCGTCGCGGATGAAGGCGGAGGCCGCCGCGCGCCTCGCAGAGTACGAGGCCAAGCTCGCCGGCCTCGACGCCGAGATCGAACGGATCCGCGCCGAGATGCGCGAGGCGGTCGAGGCAGAGCGCCGCCGGATCCTCTCCGAGGCCAAGGAGCGCCGCGAGCGCATGGAGCGCGATGCCCGCATCCTCGTCGAGCAGGAGCTGAAGGCCGCGCGCGAGGCGCTGGTCCGCGAGACCGTGGCGTCCGCCATGGTTTCCGCCACCCGGCTGCTCGGTACCTCGGTCGGCGCGCCGGACCACGACCGGCTCGCGCGTGAATACCTCGACGTCGTCGGCCGGACGGCGCTCGGCACCCCCGGAGGTCCGTCGTGAGCCGAACCCAGATCGCCGAGCGCTACGCCCGCGCCGTGTTCGAGCTCGCCGTGGAGGCGAACCAGCTCGCGCAGATTACCTCCCAGGTGCAGGGGTTCGCGGACGCCGTGGCCGGGAGCACCGAGCTCCGGTCCGTGCTGGAGAGCCCCGTCGTCGCGGAGGCCGCGCGGGACGGCCTGATCAAGGACGTCGCGGCGCGCCTCGGCACGGGCCCGCTCGCGCTGAACGCGCTCCGGATGATGGGCGCCCGGCGCCGGCTCGGACTCCTCCCGGAGGTCGCGCGCGCGCTCACGCGGCTCTCCGACGATCGCGCCGGGGTGTTCCGCGCGACGGTCACCAGCGCCAAGCCGCTCCCCGAGGACTACTACCAGCGCCTCGCGGTCGAGCTCGAGAAGCGGACACGCCGCAAGATCGTGATCGAGCGCAAGCAAGATCCGTCCCTCATCGCGGGCGTCGTGACGCGCATCGGGGATCACACCATCGATGGCAGCCTGAAGGGCCGGCTCGCCGCGCTCGAGCGCGCGCTGCTCGCCTCCACCTGAGCCTCCCAGTACTTCAAGGAAAGTCATGCAGCTTCGAGCCGACGAGATCTCACAGCTCATCAAGAAGCAGATCCAGAACTTCGACCGCGGGTCGCAGGTCACCGAGACCGGCACCGTGCTCAGCTGCGGCGATGGCATCGCCCGGGTCTACGGGCTCGAAGGCGCCATGGCCGGCGAGCTGGTCGAGTTCCCGAACGGCACGAACGCGCTGGTGCTCAACCTCGAGCAGGACAACGTCGGCGTCGCCATCCTGGGTGAGGCGTCCGCCATCCGCGAGGGCGACGTCGTCAAGCGCACGGGCCGCATCGCCGACGTCCCCGTGGGTGACGCGGTCCTCGGCCGGGTCCTGAACGCCCTCGGTCAGCCGATCGACGGCAAGGGGCCGATCGAGAGCTCGCAGCGGCGCCGCATCGAGGTGAAGGCGCCCGGCATCCTCGCGCGCCAGAGCGTGAAGGAGCCCCTGCAGACCGGCATCAAGGCGATCGACGCCATGATCCCCATCGGGCGGGGTCAGCGCGAGCTCATCATCGGTGACCGGCAGACCGGCAAGACCGCGATCGCGATCGACACGATCATCAACCAGAAGAACACCGGCGTCCGCTGCGTCTACGTGGCGATCGGTCAGAAGGCGTCCACGATCGCCGGCGTCGTCGACAAGCTCACGCGCCACGGTGCGATGGCCTACACGACGGTCGTCGCCGCGACCGCGACCGAGACCGCGCCCCTCCAGTTCCTGGCGCCCTACACCGGCGTCACGCTCGGGGAGTTCTTCCGTGACTCCGGCCAGCACTGCCTCTGCATCTACGACGACCTGTCCAAGCAGGCCGTGGCGTACCGGCAGATGTCCCTGCTCCTCCGCCGCCCGCCCGGTCGTGAGGCGTACCCGGGCGACGTCTTCTACATCCACTCCCGCCTGCTCGAGCGCGCCGCCAAGATGGCGGACCGCTGGTTCGTCGTGAAGAAGGGCTCCGCGGTCCCTCCGGGTGATGCGGCGTTCCGCGGCGTCGACGGCCGCGCCCACATCGGCTGGGAGGGCAAGGAAGAGGCGGAGAAGGCGATGAAGGCGCAGCCGAACCCGGCGGAGCTCGAGGTCGCCCGTGACCCGCACTCCGGCGGTTCGCTCACGGCGCTCCCGATCATCGAGACCCAGGCCGGCGACGTCTCCGCGTACATCCCGACCAACGTGATCTCGATCACGGACGGGCAGATCTTCCTCGAGACCGACCTCTTCTATTCCGGCATCCGTCCCGCCATCAACGTCGGCATCTCCGTGAGCCGCGTCGGCGGCAACGCGCAGATCAAGGCGATGAAGGGCGTCGCAGGCACCCTGCGCCTCGACCTCGCGCAGTACCGCGCGATGGCCGCGTTCGCACAGTTCGCGAGCGACCTCGACGCGGCCACCCGCGCCCAGCTCGAGCGCGGCGAACGCCTCGTCGAGCTCCTGAAGCAGGGGCAGTACGCGCCCCTCCCGGTCGAGCGGCAGGTCGTGATCATCTACGCCGGCACCAAGGGCTACACCGACAAGCTCCCGACGGAGGGCCTGGCCGAGTTCGAGGCGGAACTCTACCGCCACATCGACGAGAAGCACCCCGAGGTCTGGTCGACGATCCGCGAGAAGAAGGCGATCACGGACGACCTGAAGCCCAAGCTCGACCAGCTGCTCACAGCGTTCGCGGGCGCGTTCGTGCCCTCCGGCAAGAAGAAGTAGCCCGCGCCGGGCGGGCGCCGTCGCCCGCCCCGAGGAGTCCCCCGTGGCCGATCTGAAGTCGCTCCGCAAGCGCATCGGGAGCGTCAAGAACACGCAGAAGATCACCCGCGCCATGAAGATGGTCGCGGGTGCGCGGCTGAACCGCGCCCAGCAGCGCATCACCGCGATGCGGCCCTACGCGGTGCAGACCGCGCGGGTGCTGTCCGAGGTGGTGACCTCCGCGGACGCGGCGCTCGGCAAGGGCGAGGCGAGCCCGGACGTCGCCCACCCGCTCCTCGCGCGGCGACCGGAACAGAGCACGCTCTTCGTCGTCGTGACCAGCGACCGCGGCCTCTGCGGCGCGTTCAACTCGAGCATCACCAAGGCCGCGGAGCGCGCGTATCTCGAGCGCACGGCGGCGGGGCAGAAGGTCCAGTTCGCGACGATCGGGCGCAAGGGGCGCGACTACTTCCGGCGTCGCTCCGTGCCGATGTTCCACGTCTTCGAGGGCGTGTGGGACAGCCTTGGCCCGGAGAGCGCTCGCGACGTCGCGCACGTCATCCTCAAGCCGTTCCGCGCCGGCGAGGTCGACTCGATCTACCTCGTCTACAACGAGTTCAAGAGCGCGATGACCCAGCGTGTGGTCCTCGAGCCGCT
>VGPA01000189.1 GCA_016875665.1 Chloroflexota bacterium
GCGCGCAGCGCGGCCGAATTGAGCCAGCGCGCGTGGCCGTCCTTGCTCGGGATCGCGGCCGGACGCTCGCCCGTCACCCGATCGAGCTCGACGGCCGTCGGCCAGCGGCCCCAGCGGTTCTTGTCGAAGCGGCCTGCGTGATCCAGCGTCCGGCCGGAAGGCCGCGCTGATGCAGGACGATCCGGTCGAGCGCCTCCTCCACGGTGCGCGCATCGCGCAGGTCGAGGCCCGCGCGATCGAGGGCCCAGCCCAGGAAGTGGACGTGCGAGTCGATCCAGCCGGGGAGCATCGTGCCGCCGCGCAGATGAACGGTCTCGGCGGAAGGGGCGAGACGCGCGAGCGCCGCGGCGTCGCCGAGTGCCTCGACACGGCCGTCGAGACACAGAAGGGCGGGTGCCGCCGGACCGTCTCCGGCAGGCACCCGCCCCCCCCGTGGAACAGGATCCGCTTCAGCGGGTCACCGCTCGACCGGGACTCCGATCGAGCTCCCCCACTCGGTCCATGACCCGTCGTAGTTGCGGACGCTGTCGTTGCCGAGCAGGTACTTGAGCGCGAACCAGGTGTGCGCGCTGCGCTCGCCGATGCGGCAATAGGCGATGGTCTCCTTCGACGGGCTCACCCCCTTCGCCTCGTAGATCGCCTTGAGCTCGTCGGCCGACTTGAAGCGGCCGTCCTCGGCCACCGCGGTCGCCCAGGGCACGTTCTGCGCGCCGGCGATGTGGCCGCCACGCTGAGCGCCCTCTTGCGGCAGGTTCTCCGGGGCGAGGAGCTCGCCGGAGTACTCCTTGGGCGAACGGACGTCGATCAGGGTCGCGCTCTTCTTGTCGAGCGTCTTCAGCACGTCGTCGCGCAGCGCGCGGAGCGAGCGGTCGCCGTCCTTCGCCTTGTACTGCGTCGCCGGGTACGACGGCACGGCGGTCGTGACGGGCCGGTTCTCGGCGACCCACTTGGCGCGGCCGCCGTTCACCAGGCGCACGTCCCGGTGGCCGTAGTACTTGAGCACCCAGAAGGCGAACGCCGCGAACCAGTTGTTGTTGTCCCCGTACAAGAGAATCGTGGTGTCCTCCTTCACACCGTGGCGCCCGAGGAGCGCCTCGAGCTCCTGCCTGGAGGGGATGTCGCGCGCCGGGCGCTGCTGGAGATCGGCGCGCCAGTCGAGCCCGACTGCGCCCTCGACGTGCCCCTTGGCGTATTCGGCGGTGTCGACGTCGACCTCGAAGACGCGCACGTTCGGATCCGTGGCGTGGGCGGCGAGCCAATCGGTTTCGGCGAGCACTTCAGGATGGGCATAGGAAGCCATGGTCAATCTCCTTGGCGAATCGGAATCATCGAAGAGTGCGAGAGGAGAGGCGAGCCGCCGCGAATGGGCAGGCCCGCCTAGAGACAGAGCTGAAGCGCCTCCGAGGGGTGCACTGCGCTCAGGATAGAGGACGTCGTCCGACCTCCCGGAGCGCGACCAACAGTGGCATCACACTCGTATCGTACGAACCGATGCTGGATTTCGAGCAGCTCGCGTTCATCGAGAAGTGGCGCCGCAATGCCGCGCGCGGGGTCGTCGTCGCGCTGGACGGCACCCGCGGCCAGGACATCCTCATCACGGTGCGGGTCGGCGAGCTCGGGGAGCGCTGCGACCTCCGCGGCCGCGACGCCACAGGCGCGGTGCGCAAGCAGCGCCTCGCGATCGGCGACCGCGTGACGATCGCGATCGAGTACGCGGCGAAGGACGTGAGCCCGGGGATGGACCGCGCCGTTGCCGGCGACCTCATCGCGCCCGGCGCGCGTGTCGAGGGGCTCATCGCGTCGAAGGACGAACTCGCGGTGGTCGACTGCGGCACGAACGTGCTCGTGAGTGCCGCGACGCTCGGCGACGCCAAGGTCGGCGACATCGTGCGCTTCACCGTCGCGGACGAAGGAAAGGCCTACCTCATCCCGACGCGCTGAAGCCCGGACCACCCGCAGCCGATACCATCGGCCCGTGGCCACCGCCGACAAGCAGCGCATCCGCACCGACCGCGCTGACTTCCTCGCCTACCGGACGCTTTGTCCGACCTGCGCCGCACCGGTGGGCCCGCGCTTCGTGACGAGGGAGCACTTGGACATCCCCCCGGACCCGCCCTACGCCGCCACGGTTCGCTGTCCGAAGGGCGGCGAAACGTTCGAGGTCCTCTTCCTCGAAGCTCGCTAGCGCGCAGGTGTAACGCGGCCCGCCCGCCGCGCCCACCAAACGAGGACTGGACTACTTCTTCTTCTTGGCCGCCTTCTTGGCCGCCTTCTTCTTCGCCGGCATTTAGATCACCTCCTCTTCCATGCTGATTTCCCTTGCGGGCACTTAGAAAAGCCGCCGCTGTCGGCCGGAGGGCTTTTGGCGCGAACGGCCAAGCCACTCCTCGAACTCGCGGCGGGGAATGCGCCACACCCGGCCCACACGGACGGCGGGGATCCGATCGGGATCCGCGTCGTTGGTGCTGCCGAGGCGGCGGAGGATGGTCGTGGGGTGGACCCGCAGCCGCTTCGCGACCTCGTCGGTGGTGAGGAACTCGTCCTCGGCCGAGGCTGCGCTCACTGCATTGGCTGCGATGGACGCATTCACAGGCTCCACGTGCTGTCGCGCATTCTGTGGGCATGCCGAGCGCGCTGTCAAGCGTGAACCCGGCGCGACTCCCTTCGGAGGTGGGCCAGACCCCTCCTGAGGAGCGCCTGGTTCGCGGGGTCGTTCAGCCAGCGTGACGCGCCGCTCGGGTGCGGCAGGGGAATGAGCACCCGGCCGGGCTCGCGGTGGATGCGGCCGACGATCGTCCCCAGCGGACCTTTCCCCCACAGGCGCTCGATCGCGAGGCTCCCCACCAGCACCAGCACACGGGGCTTCATCAGCGCGAGCTCCCGCTCGAGCCACGGTGCGCAGAGCGCGATCTCAGGCGGCGAGGGCCGCCGGTCGCCGGGGCCCGTCGCGGCCTTGCCCGGAAAGCACTTCGTGATCGACGTCCGGTAGGGAGGGTCCTCGATGCCCGCCTCGGCGAGCCAGCGGCGGAGCTCCGCCCCCGCCCGGCCGGAGAACGGACGGCCGGTGGTGAGCTCGATCTCGCCGGGGGCCTGGCCGACGATGAGGATCCGGTCGGTCGAGCGGCCTTCGACGACCGGGAACGCGCGCGGGATGAAGCCCGCGTCGGCGCACCTGGTGCAGCCGCGGATCTCGGCGTGGAGGGCCCCGAGGTCGCGCGCGCTGGGCACGGGCTTACGGTAGGCGCGTGATCGATGAAGCGGTGGCGGCGACGCTCGCGGCGTATCCGGACCTCGCCCAGGACGTCCGCGACGGCGCACCGAAGGCCTGGGGCGCGCTCGCGGCGCACGGCGTCATCGCGCTGAAGGCCCAGCTGGGCCGCGCGCCGAGCGAGCTCGAGCGCCGCGCGCTCTGGAGCCGGTTGTGGGAGGCTGTGAGGCGCTTGTAACTCCGGTGGATACGGTCGGGGTGGAGAGATTCGAACTCTCGGCCTCGTGAACCCCATTCACGCGCGCTACCTAGCTGCGCCACACCCCGGTTTCG
>VGPA01000190.1 GCA_016875665.1 Chloroflexota bacterium
CCGACGCGGCGCTGCGGCGCGCGCGCGGCGCGCCGCGCCCGCTCGCGATCGTGGCCAAGACGCAGAAGGGTGCCGGCGTGTCGTTCCTCGCGAACAAGGACGCGTGGCACGGCAAGGCGCTCGACGCCGAGCAGGCGAAGGCCGCGCTCGCCGAGCTTGGCGACCCGCAGTCCCGCACGTTCCAGACGCGCAAGCCCGCGGACGGAGCGGTCGCGTCGCCCGAGCGCGGCGCGGCGTCGCTGCCGGCGTTCAAGGACGCGCTCGCCACGCGCAAGGCCTACGGCGAGTCCCTCGCCGCGCTCGCGGCCGTCGACAGGGCCGTCGTGGTCCTCGACGCCGAGGTCTCCAACTCGACGCACGCCGAGGACGTGA
The DNA here is from genome assembly GCA_016875665.1 of Chloroflexota bacterium. GTDB lineage: Bacteria > Chloroflexota > Limnocylindria > P2-11E > P2-11E > SHYN01. The sequence continues at coordinate 373 of VGPA01000190.1, forward strand.
AGAAGACCGCGCCGGAGCGCTTCGTCGAGATGTACATCGCCGAGCAGCAGATGGTCGCCGCCGCGGTCGGCATGCAGGCGCTCGGGCTCGTCCCGTTCGCCTCGACGTTCGCCGCGTTCCTCACGCGCGCCTACGACTTCGTGCGCATGGCCGCGATCTCACGCGCGTCGATCCGGCTTTGCGGCTCGCACGCCGGCGTGTCGATCGGCGAGGACGGCCCGTCGCAGATGGCGCTCGAGGACCTCGCCATGATGCGCGCGGTCCATGGCTCGACCGTGCTGTATCCGTGCGACGCCAACCAGACCGCCCAGCTCGTCGCCGCGATGGCGACGACGGGCGGGATCTCCTATCTGCGCTCGACGCGCGAGAAGACGCCGCTTGTGTACGCGGCGGGCGAGACCTTCCCGATCGGCGGCAGCAAGGTCGTGCGCAAAGGCGACCGCGCCACGGTCGTGGCCGCGGGGATCACGCTGCACGAGTCGCTCAAGGCGGCGGACGTCCTCGCCAAGGAGGGCATCGCGATCCGCGTGATCGACGCCTACTCCGTGAAGCCCATCGACGCCGCGACCCTCGCGGCCGCCGTGCGCGAGACCGGCCGCATCGTGGTGGTCGAGGACCACTGGCCCGAGGGCGGCCTCGGCTCGGCCGTTCTCGAAGCCGTCGCCGGCGAGCGCTTCGCCTTCCGCCACCTCGCTCCGCGCAAGATGCCCGGCTCCGCCAAGCCGCTCGAAGAGCTGGACGACGCCGGGATCTCCGCCGCGCACATCGTTGCGGCGGTCAACGCACTGCTCTAGCGAGCGATCCGGCCCTGTAGCGGAGCGGCCGAGGGGCGGCCTAGACTCCCTCGAATGGACGGTATTATCGTCTCCGGCGCGATCGCGCTGGTCGCGATCTTCCTCGTCGGCACGTACAACCGGCTCGTCACGCTGCGCCAGCGCGTGGAGGAGTCGTGGTCGGACATCGCCATCCAGCTCAAGCGCCGACACGATCTGATCCCGAACCTCGTCGAGACCGTGAAGGGCTACGCCAAGCACGAGGCCGCGACGTTCCAAGCCGTGACCGAGGCGCGCGCCGCCGCGATCGCCGCGAGCGGCGGCTCCGCGACGCCCGAGCAGCGGGCCCAGGCCGAGAACGCCCTCTCAAGCGCGCTCATCAACCTCCGCGCGGTGGCCGAGGCGTACCCGCAGCTCCAGGCGATCCAGGAGTTCAAGGACCTCTCCGAGAACCTGACCGCCACCGAGGACAAGATCGCGTTCGCGCGCCGCTTCTACAACGGCAACGTGCGCGACTACAACACGACGATCCAGATCTTCCCCAACAACCTGCTCGCCGGAATGTTCGGCTTCCACGCCGAAGCGTTCTTCGAGCTGGCGGACGCTCGCGAGCGCGAGACGCCGCAGGTGAAGTTCTAGTCGAGCGGTCGCCACGCTCGGCTGCGCTTCGCCGCCCCCGATGGGTATGACGCCCCGGATCAACCTCTACGACGCGATCAGCGCGAACCGCGTGCGGACGGTGCTGCTCGTCGCCGTCTTTATGGCGCTCGTCGCGGCGCTCGGGTTCGTGGCCGGCGAGTACCTCGCTCCGGGCGGCGGCGTGGCGATGCTGCCGCTCGCCTTCGCGCTGTCGGGCGGCTCGGCGGCGTTTTCGTACTACGCCGGGGACAAGGTCGTGCTCGCGCAGAGCGCCGCCCGCGAGCTCCAGGACGGCGAGGAGCCCGAGCTGCGGAACATCGCCGAGACGCTCGCGATCGGTCTGGGCATCCCGGTGCCCAGGCTGTACCTCATCGATGACACGGCCCCCAACGCGTTCGCAACGGGCCGCGATCCCACGCACGCCTCGATCGCCGTGACGCGGGGCCTCTTGGACAAGCTCGACCGGACCGAGCTCGAGGGAGTCATGGCGCACGAGCTGAGCCACATCGGCAACCGCGACATCCGCGTGATGCTCCTGATCACCGTGCTCGTGGGGATGGTCGCGCTGCTGGCCGACTGGCTCGGCCGGTCGCTGCTCTGGGGCGGCGGGCGGCGGCGCGGCCGCGACGGCGGCGGTCTCGGCATCCTCGCGATCGTCGCGATCGCGCTCGCCATCCTCACGCCGTTCATCGCCGCGCTGATCCAGATGGCCGTCTCGCGGCAGCGCGAGTACCTCGCCGACGCGTCCGGGGCGCTGCTCACGCGCCATCCCGCCGGGCTGGCGAGCGCGCTGCGCAAGATCTCCGCGGACACCGAGCCGCTCGAGGTGGCCAACAAGGCGACCGCGAACCTCTACTTCGCGAACCCGCTCAAGGACAGGCCCAGGTTGTTCGACGGCCTCTTCGACACGCACCCGCCCATCGCCGAGCGCATCCGCCGCCTCGAGCGCATGTGAGCGAGGGGCGGCTGTGCCGCGACGAGTGAGTCCAACCGCCCTGCCTTCGGCATGAGCACACGCACGGCCGCACTCGTCGCGGCGGTGCTGATCGTGGCCGGGGTGGCGCTCGGCGCGCTCGCCGCCCGCACGCTGCCGCGCGCGGCGGAGGTGACGGGGGTCGCCAGCCCGAGCGCGACGCCCCCGATCGCCACCGGTGCGCCCGACACGAGCGCGCTCGTGTTCGCGCAGCCGCTGTCGGCGGGATGCGCGACCGACAACGCGGTGTGGGTGGTTTCCGACGGCGGTGGCATCGGCCGCTTCGCGGACGACGGGTGGAGCCTCGCCGAGCCGACGCTGCGCAGCCTCGTCGCCGCCGCGTGTGCCAGGACCGAGCTCATCGCCGTCGGCCCGGGCGGGCGGATCGTCGCGGCCGACGAGCGCTCGCGGCGCATCACCACCGACATGGCCACCGCCGAGGATCTGCTCGCGGTCGCGGCGCTGCCGGCGGGGAACGCCGTGGCCTCGGGCACGCGGGGGACGATCCTGCTGCGCGATCTCGGCTGGGGCGCCTACGCCCGCGGCATCGAGGAAGACCTTCTCGGCGTCGCGTACGTCGGCGCGGAGTCGGCGTGGGCGGTCGGCGCGAGCGGCGCCGCATACCGCCTGGAGGCACGCGGCTGGCGCGCGCTGCCGACCGGGCTGACGATGACGCTGCGTGGCGTGAGCGCGCTCACGCGGGACGACGCGGTCGCGGTGGGCGACGACGGTGCGCTCCTGCGCTGGCG